>NZ_JAJOHP010000085.1:0-17384 GCF_021109375.1 Arthrobacter sp. AK01 | reverse complement strand
CCCCACGGCCACGCCCACCCCTACCGCCACCGACGCACCAACACCGGAGCCCGCAGTGACGGCGACGTTCACGGCAGAACCGGGTACCACGGCCTCGGATACCAATGTCTCCATCACCTTCCACCTGCAGGGAGGGACTGTGCCGGCCGCCGCCGAGGTGGTGTTCACGATTTCTGCCGGCGCGGACATGATTCCAGGAAAATTGATCGAACCGCCAGGCTGGAACTGCTCGTCAGCTGACTCGGCCACCAGGCAATTCCGCTGCACCAGCACCGCTGTGGACCCGGAGGCCCTGGAGTTCCTGCTCGGCGTCTCCAAAGTGGACGACGCGGGGACCACCACGATGTACTACGAGTTCAGCGGCACAGGCATTGAGACGGCAACATTCTCCAACACCTTCTAAGCAACACGTTCGGAGGTGACTGGCTTCAGGTGCGGGGGACCGGCTTAATCTGCGGTCCTTGAGGAACGCTCCTCCGCGGTGCCCGAACCAACACGGCCACCGCGATGCCCACCACCGCTCCCACGAACGTCTCGATGGCACGCTCCATCACCAGCACGCCTGGATCCATGGGTGCCGCAAGCTGGGCGATGAGCAGGATCACGGGAGTGAAGAACACCATGGCCCATCCGTAATGCCGCGCCATGAACAGCTCGGTGGGGAACTGGCACACCACCACCAGCACGGCGAGGACCACTGCGGTCTGGCCAGGGAAGTACTGAAGCGGCGATAGCGGACCGGGGAAAAGTACGACGGCGACCACCGCCAACCCGAGGAACGTCCCCACAATGCGGTGGATGCCCCGGTGGACTCGGCTGGGGAGGTCGGCGCCGGCGAGTGGAACGGCTGCGGCAGCCATGGCCCAGTGCGGGTGGCCACTGCCGCTGAGGACACCGACGGCCCCGGCGGCACTTACTGCGAGGGAATAGCGCGCAGCATGGACCAGCGCTGCCTGACGCAGCGGGCCGCGGAGGACGGGAACATCACGGGCAGCGCCAGCCTCCCACGCGCGGTGCCGGAACCAGCCGGCGAAGCCAACCAGCAAGGAAAAGCCGGCGGATGCAGCCCCGATGAGTACCGCCGTCGTCCAGGGAACATTGGTGGGCACGGACGCGCAGGCGCCCAATGCGAGGATGCCGAAGAACGGTCCGATGGGCCTGAGGCGCACGGCGTCCGCATAGAGGGAACCGGCGCCGGCGAACACGGTGGCCACGAGGACCAACCACCAGGAGTGGATGTGGTTGACGGACAGGAACACGCCGATGGACAGCCCACCCACCAGGAACAGGGCCGCTTGGGACTGGTGCTTGAGCCTGAGCTGATGTGCCTCGTTGCGCCCGTACATCCCGGTCAGAGCACCAAACACGGCGTACATCATGAGGTCCGGGCGGCCGATGAGGATAAGGAACAGTCCCGGCACCGCGACACTGAGGGCAACACGTACAGCCGAGAGGCGATCGTTGTTGGCAGGGCCCAGCCGGTGTAGTTCGCGGGCATGGGCGATGATTGCGGGCACGGGGAAACACCACCAATCATCGAGGGACTCCCTTGAAAATTATCAGGATGACCGGCACCCCGCCATTAGCCCGGTCACAAGCCGTAGCGGGATAGGGCACACGCACCCCGGATGGTCTGGGAAGATCGAGGTATGCCCGTCGCTTTCGTCTGCCGCACCCGCTCCGCCATGCCGCCGCAGGAGTTGTTCGATCTCGCCCGCAACATTGACGCCCACGTGGGGTCCATGACCAAGAGCCGCGAGAAGGCCGTGGACGGTGTCACCACTGGTTTGATCTCCGAAGGTGAGACTGTCACCTGGCAGGCGTGGCACCTTGGCGTCCGGTTCCGCATGACCAGCCGCATCACGCGGATGAAGGCACCGGCGTCGTTCTCGGACGAACAGGTGAAGGGCCCCTTCAAGTACCTCCGCCACACGCACGAGTTCCGGCCCGACGGAAGCGGGACACTCATGGTGGACACTGTGGAGTTTGCCGCACCGTTCGGTCCGTTGGGCAGATGGGTGGAGAAGCTGGTGCTGGCCCGCTACCTGCAGAACCTGATCGAAGTACGCAACGAATTCCTGGTGGCCCAAGCACCTCCAGCGCTGGATAACCGGCCATGATCAGGCTCGCGCATGCGGACGATCTCCTGATTTTGCAGGACATCGAGCGTGCCGCGGGCCAGGCTTTCCGGGCATTGGGGATGGACTCCATCGCCGAGGACGAGCCCCTCTCCGTCGAGGAGCTGAACCACTATGCCGTAGCTGGCCGGGCATGGGTGTTCGTGGACGGGCTCGACTATCCAGTGGCTTATCTCCTGGCGGACATCGTGGATGGAGCGGGCCACGTTGAGCAAGTCAGCGTCCACCCCGACTATGCCCACCAGGGCCTGGGCCGCGAACTGCTGCACGCGGCGCGGGTATGGTCCAGGGGACATGGGATGCATCGGCAAACCCTCAGCACTTTCCGGGATGTGCCGTGGAACGCCCCGTACTACCGTCGGCTTGGGTTCGAAGTGCTCGACGCCGGCACCTGGGGTCCGGAGCTGGCCCGCCTCATGGAGCACGAGGCCGGGTTGGGCCTGACCCGCTGGCCACGAGTAGCGATGTGGCGCCCGGCGGTACCGCCGAAGTAGGGCAGGAAACTTTCGTACCGTGGTTACACTTGCCGGGCTGCCGGACATTAACCGGGTATGAGCTTGCAAACGCATCTGGGGGATCGCGTGGACGTGAAAAGACAAAAGCGGTTTACGGCGGCCCATGCAGCCTGTCACGACGCCGTGTACCGCTACTTTCGTCGCCGAACCACGAATCCTTCCACGGCGGAAGACCTATGCGCCGAGGTCTTTCGGATCACGTGGGAGAAGTCCGCGCAGGAGGACCAAGACCTCTCGGCCATGGTCCTCTTCGGCATCGCCCATAACGTATTGCGCAATCACATGAGGTCCTCGGCACGTTCCGCCAACCTTTTGTCTTCCCTTTTCATGGAGCGCATGGACTTGGGCCAAGACCACGGAACCGACGCAGACGCGTCCGTCCGGGATGCCTTGGACCAGCTCAAGCCGGACGACCGCGAGGTCCTGCTGCTCACGTACTGGGACGGATTCACCTCGAGCGAGGTATCCGACCTCCTCAACACCTCGGCCACCGCCGTACGGATGCGCCTTCACCGTGCCAGGAAAGCGCTCGGCCACCTGCTCCAGCGCGAACGAGAGTCACAGGAGTCCCAACGATGAAAGAGCTTTCTACAAAGAATGTGGACCGCCTGCTCGCTGCCGACCCTGCCTCGGATGTCACAGAGTCCGAGTTGGAACGGAGCCGGGCCAGAAGCCTGTCATTCCAGGACTCGGACCTGACCCACATCTTTGCCGGCGGTTCCGGGATCGGCCGCCAGCGGAGGGCCGTGAGGCGCCGCCGCTGGGTCGGCGGCATAGTGGTGGCCGCCGCGGTGGTGGGGGCCACAGTCCTTGTTCCCGCCATCCTTCAGTCACCGCCCTCCACTCCGCCGGCGGCAATAGAGCTACCGGCTGGTACGGGGACCGGGGCAGCAACTCCGACGCCCACCGCCGCGCAACTTCCGCCGGCCGGGCCGTTCCATGACATGTTCGTCTCCGCGGACGAAGTGCTGGTGGTTGAAGCATTGCCCACCGGGAGCATGCAGCAACTCGGCATCGAACCGGTCAACGTCAGGCAGGTGTTGAAGGGCTCAAGTGCCGTGGGAACCACCTCGGTTGACGTGTCTGCAGCTGACGACAGGATCAGCGGAACGCTGCTTTGGCGGGATTCCCAGAAGGAAGCACCCATGACGTTCCTCGGCTTCTTTGCCCGGGGTGGTGACGGCGGTCTGCAGTTGATGAACACAGCACACTCACTGCTGAGGGTTCAAAATATCCGTACCTCCACCACAGTAAATCCGGTCACGGATGAGCCCGTCGACATCGGCGATGACCTGCGTGCACGCATAAATGTCGCACCCATGGGGGATGTTCCGGTATCGACATACGAAGGAAACCGTTCAGGAGGGGTGGCTCCCGATGTCGTCAAGGGAACGGAGGGCACGGGAGGATCAAGGGAAGGGGTGGTCCGTGGGCACATGTCCGTTGCCGGGGCCTGCTTCACCTTTGAGAACAGTGCCGAGAAGGTGTACCTGCGCTGGCCCACCGGATTCACAGCGGCCATCAGGTCGCTGCCCGTGGATGCCGAGGGCCGCGTTTACGCTAATGGAGAGGTGCAGGCGGACACTCCGGTCATTCTTAATGAGTGGGGCTTCATTTACATGACCGACCTTGAACCGCGGCCCCAAGTGTCCGGCGAATTGACCACGGAGACCGCTTCCTGCGCTGGCGAGACGCTGCGGGTCTTCGAAGTCACCCCCGAGCTTCCAGGGGCCAGCCCGTTCCAGAAGCAGCACGGAGTTGCGCTGCCACGGCCCTAGCGCGCCACGAGTTCAACCTCGAAGCTTCTATGAGGTCCGTGCCCGTTCCACATCTGCCGCGCTCGCCGGGTCGCCCACGGTGCGCAAGCCCTCGATGACCCCGGCCACGTCTGCGGCGCTCCGGTTCTGGCTGAGCTTCGTCTTCGCCTCCACCCGGGTGATCACAAGTTCGACGCCGACAATCGCCTTCAGCTGCCCGGCGATGAACCGCTCGGGTGCTTCGTCCACAGTCCAAGGCTGCGGCATCGCGGCTTCGTGCTGGTGTGACAGGCGGCGCACGTGCCGGGCCAGCCATTCGGCGTCGTCATGGATCACCAGCTCGCCGTAGACGTGGGCGGTGGAATAGTTCCAGGTCGGCACCACCCGGCCGTGCTCGGCTTTCGAGGCATACCAGGAGGGCGAGATGTAGGCGTCGTTGCCCTGCACGATCATGAGTGCCTCACCGGTAACGGGCGAGGACCACTGCGTATTGTTGCGGGCCATGTGGGCGTGCAAGGCACCGTGGTCACCTATCGATGGCTCGTAGACAAACGGTAGGAGTGTGGCGAGCAGTCCATCCTCCGACA
Organism: Arthrobacter sp. AK01; assembly: GCF_021109375.1. Lineage (NCBI taxonomy): Bacteria > Bacillati > Actinomycetota > Actinomycetes > Micrococcales > Micrococcaceae > Arthrobacter > Arthrobacter sp. AK01. Next base: position 12,387 of record NZ_JAJOHP010000085.1, on the reverse strand, counting down.
TGGTCACGAGGTTTGCGGCACCGGCGTCCTGGAGCAGCGCCTCCACGGCTTCGGCGGAGGGGGCAAAGTGTGCGGGTGTGTACATGGCTTCCTACTTCCTGAGCCTGACGCGGACAGCGGCACCGGCGCAGACGATGACAGCGAGGCCACCCACTACGGTGGTCCACGTCATCGGCTCGCCCAGGAGAAGGGCGGCCCACGCGATGGTCATGACGGGTTGGACGAGCTGGATCTGGCTGACCTGCGCCATGGGCCCAATGGCCAGGCCCCGGTACCAGGCGAAGAAGCCGAGGAACATGCTCACTACACCCAGGTACGCGAAGGACAACCATTGGACGGGCGTAGCGTTCGGCATGCCGGAGTCCAAAGACAACAGAGTCAGCACGATCATCGCTGGCGCAGCCACCACCAGTGCCCACGAGATGGTTTGCCATGAGCCGAGTTCGCGGGCCAGCAATCCTCCTTCTGCGTAGCCAACGGCTGCAGCAAGGACCGCTCCGAGCAGCAGGAGGTCGGCCCAATGCAGGGAGCCGAAACCACCGGCCTGAACCAGCGCGAAAACAAGCGCGGCCACAACACCCACGGCCGTAAGGATCCAGAAGAGCAGGCGTGGACGTTCCCGTCCCCGGATGACCGCCGCGGTAGCCGTGGCTGCGGGTAGTAGCGCGATCACCACGGCGCCATGGCTGGCAGAGGTGCTGGTGAGGGCGAAGGTGGTGAGCAAAGGGAACCCGGCCACAATTCCGCCGGCCACCACGGCCAGTCGGATCCACTGGCGGCCCTGTGGAAAACGCTGCCGGGTCAGGGCCAGTGCCAGCGCCGCAAGGATGGCTGCCACAACGGCCCTGCCCGCTCCGATGAACAGGGGAGACATTCCCTCCACAGCCACGCGGGTGAGCGGCACGGTGAAGGAGAAGGCAACAACGCCGAGGAGGCCCCACCAGATTCCGATCGATGTCGGAGTGGATACCACTGTCCGCGAAAGAGTAGTAGCGCTACTATTGTGACTCATGAACAACGATAGCAGTTCCCTCATCGTCTCGCGAGTAAAGGAATGGATCGCAGGGGCGGCCCCGGGAGCTAAACTGCCATCTACCCGGCAACTCGTAGCTGAACACAAGGCAAGCCCGGTCACCGTTCAAAAGGCCCTGCGGACGCTCACAGCCCAGGGTTTGATCGAGAGCCGCCCGGGCGTCGGGACATTCGTCCGGGCGTACCGCACGGCACGGCCTTCGGACTACGGCTGGCAAACAGCCGCTCTGAGGGCAGCCAAGGCCGCGCGTCCACTGAATTCAGCCGCCATGCGCAGCGCCTCCAACGACGTCATCGCGTTCCACTCAGGCTACCCGGCCCGCGAATTGCTTCCCGAACGGCTCGTACGTGCGGCGCTGACGCGGTCTGCCCGCGGAGACGCTGCCCTTTCAAGACCGCCGGCGCAAGGCATTCCCGAGCTGCAATCGTGGTTCGCGCAAGAGCTCAGCACCTCAACGCCAGTGGGCGTCACGCCGCCGCAGCCGAGCGACGTCGTCGTACTTCCCGGCAGCCAGAGCGGACTCAGCTCGATCTTCCGAGGTCTGGTGGGGCACGGCCAGCCCCTGCTGGTGGAGTCCCCCAGTTACTGGGGCGCGCTGCTGGCCGCCGGCCAGGCCGGCGTGAATGTCATCCCTGTCCCCAGCGGCCCGGAAGGCCCCGATCCCGACGAGCTGGACAGGGCCTTTGCGGAATCCGGGGCACGCCTGTTCTACGCCCAACCCAACTTCGCGAACCCCACAGGTGCGCAGTGGTCGGCAGAACGCGGCGAGGAGGTCCTGCGGATCGTCCAGCGACACGGCGCTTTCCTTGTGGAGGACGACTGGGCCCACGACTTCGGCATCACCGCCCCCTCCGTTCCGATCGCAGCCAAGGACGATTCCGGCCACGTGGTCTATATCCGCTCGCTGACCAAGAGTGTCTCGCCATCCGTCCGCGTGGCCGCGATCATCGCCCGTGGTCCGGCGCGCGAACGCATTATGGGCGCGCAGGCCGCGGAGTCGATGTACGTTAGCGGACTGCTTCAGGCGGCGGCGCTCGACGTCGTCACGCAACCGGGGTGGCAGACCCACCTTCGCGGTCTCAGCCATCAGCTGCAATCACGCCGCGACCTCCTGGTCACCAGCCTGCGGGAGCACGTGCCGCAGGCGCACCTCAGCCATCTGCCCAAAGGCGGCCTTAACTTGTGGTTGCGGATGCCGGACGGGTTCGACGTCGAGCAACTCACCAGGGATTGCGAGGCGGCCGGGGTGCTCATTGCCGCCGGCACGGAGTGGTTCCCCGCTGAACCGGAGGGCCCGTACATCAGGCTCAATTACGCGGGACCCAACCCGGGCGCCTTTCCGGAGGGTGCACGGATCATCGGTGAGGCAGTCAAAGGCTTGCTGCAGGCCTGAGCCGCGGGCGCCGTCGAACCCCACTTAACAGCCGTAGCCACCAGCACCAAGGAGAGCGCCTTGGGGTTGGTGGCTACGGTGGGCGGCAAGCTGCCGCGAACTATCTGAATCGCTGCGCAGAAGTTGCAGGCAAAGAGTTCCTAAGCGGGTGTCAGGTCCTTGTTGCCTTTGCCAAACACGGCATCATCGATTGGCTGGCCGTCGAACGGCATCTCGTCCAGGTTGATGAGCGGGTTGGTGTCCTGCGTTGCTACGAGCTCGCGTGCTTCAGCCTGGGTGTCCACGCTGGGCATGGAGCCCGGCAGGGGGCGCTGGGCCGATTCGCGCAGGAAGTAGATGGCGATCGCACCGATGATGGACGTACCCATCAGGTAGTACGCCGGCATCATGTCATCGCCGGTGCCCTCAATGAGTCCCTGGACGATGAACGGCGTGGTTCCGCCGAAGATCGCCACAGAGAAGTTGTAAGCGATACCCATTCCGCCATAGCGGCTGGACGTCGGGAACAGCGCCGGCAGGGCCGAAGCCAGGTTGGCGATGTAGAACGTCACTGGGAATGCGATCAGCGCAAGGCCGGCCAGTGTGGACCAGATGTCGCCAATGCCGATCAGAAGGAAGGCAGGTACCGAGAACACGATGGTGCTGCCTGCGCCTACCCACAAGACGGGGCGGCGGCCGATACGGTCCGAGAGCTTTCCGGTCAGCGGGATGCATACGGCCATGATCACCAGGACCGGGATGGTCAGCAGGGTGCCGTGGACGGGGTCGTAGCCCTTGGAATCCGTCAGGTACGTGGGCATGTACGAGGTCAGCGCGTAACCAACGGTGTTGGCTGCGGCCGCGAGGATCATGGCCAGCACGATCTGGCGCCAGTAGGCCTTGATGATGCCAATGGGTCCCTTGGCGACGGCTGCATCCTGGGATGCGGCGTCCTTGGCGGAGGCCTCCTGGGCGTCAAGGGTTGCCTGGAACTGGGGAGATTCCTCGATCTTGCTACGGAAGTACACGGCGATGAGGCCCAGCGGACCAGCGATCAGGAACGGAATCCTCCAACCCCATTCCTCCATGGCTGCCTGTCCGAGCGTGAGCTGCAGGACCGAAACCAAGGCGGCGCCGAGGGCGAAGCCGATGTAGCTGCCCATATCGAGGAAGCTGGCGAAGTAACCGCGGCGCTTGTCCGGGGCGTACTCGCTGACGAACGTTGTGGCACCGGCGTACTCGCCACCGGTGGAGAAGCCCTGGATGAGCTTCAGGATCACCAGCAACGCGGCGGCCCAGATGCCGATCTGCGCGTAACCGGGAAGGAGGCCGACGGCGAATGTACTTGCCGCCATCAGCATCAGTGTTGCTGCGAGGACCTTCTGGCGGCCCACCTTGTCGCCGAGCCAACCGAATACTACGCCGCCGAGGGGGCGCGCGATGAAGGTTGCGGCGAAGGTGCCCAGAAGGAAGAGTGTCTGGACGGACTTGTCTGCTTCCGGCAGGAAGACAGGGCCCATGGTGGTGATGAGGTAGCCGAACACGCCGACGTCGTACCACTCCATGGTGTTGCCGACGATCGTGCCGCCGAGTGCTTTGCGCAGCATCGGCTTGTTCACCACGTTAACGTCGGACTCTTTGAGCCGGCGCTTCGGGCGAAGCTTCGTTTTCTTCGTTGCGTTCTTTACTGCGTTTGCGGCGCCCGTGGGGGCTGCCGGTTCCTGGTTTCCGGTGGCGTTCCTTGCGCCATCCGGAGAGACGGACTTGCTTTGGTCTATGGGCATTTGGGCTTCTCCTAGGGAGGTCATTTGCTTGCGACTTCTGCTGCCCCGCTCTGGGCAGGGTTTCAATTTTACGCGTTTTGGGCCGAAAACCCGAGTTGAGATCGGATTTTTGGGCCAAATGAGGGTGCAAATTGCCTAGCTGTGTTGCATCTCATTACCCGCTCTTGCCCTGCAATCAAGCGGAACGTGGCCGGTTTTTGCCCCGGTGAGCACGTTGTTACCAAATTGTTTAGCTGAGCCCACTTAACGGGGCGGATTCGGGCCTAAAAGCTGATGGTTTGCCGGGTCCCGCGGTTCCAGCCGAGCACCACGGTGGCGCCTAGTTCCTCATCGGCAGCCACCGCTGCGAGCAGGCCCCCCTTGGTCAGGATCCGTACCGTCTGCCCGGCCTGCTGCAGCGAGGTTTCGACCAGGAGTACACCGCCCGGCGCCAACCACTGAGCCGCCCCCTGCGCAACCCGGCGTTGAACGGCCAAACCGTCAGCGCCGCCGTCGAGCGCCACCAGCGGCTCGTGGAGCCGCGCCTCCGGTGGCATCATCCCGATGGACCGGGTGGGAACATACGGCGCATTCGCCAGAAGCACGTCCACCCGGCCCATCAGTTCCAGCGGGAGCGCCGTGTAGAGGTCGCCTTGGTGGACGTTTCCGCCGCGGGGCTCAACGTTGCGTCGTGCGCAGCGGACCGCTGCCGGGTCGATGTCCGCAGCGTGCAACTCGCAGCGCCCCAGACAGTCGCTTAGCGCCGCACCCAAGGACCCCGAACCACAGCAAAGGTCGACGACGACGGCACCAGGCCGGGCGATCATCGCCGCCTGACTCACCAGGAACTCCGTGCGACGACGCGGCACGAATACTCCGGGTTCCACTGCCATGCGCTTCCCGCAAAACTCCACCCAACCAACGATGTGCTCAAGGGGAAGCCCACTGACGCGTTGGCTCACCATGCGGTTGAGCTCGTCCACGTGGCGGGCCGCGTCAACGAGGAGCTGGGCCTCGTCGTCGGCAAAGACGCATCCAGCAGCGCGCAGGGTGGTGGCAACGTTGGCGGTGGTGGCAACGTCGGATCCCCGGGTCATGTTGGCCATGCTAGCCAAGGGGTTCCCAAAGCTCGCAGTTTTTGGTTAGGGTAAGAGGCATGGGAACACTGATTTTTGAGTAGACCGGCGCCTGCTTCTGTAGCACGCACCGAGTTTCACCTGACAAAAATCCACGCCTGTCGAGGCCCTGCCTCCATGCCGTTCCCGTTGTCGACGCCTTTTTCTCGAACCGCAACGCCATGGCACAAGTGTCTCTTCAGGACTCACACTCTAGGAGTCCACGCATGACTGCCAACCCTTCCGACAACACCTCACCTGAGAACACCACCCCTGGGGGCGGAACCGAATCCGCTGCCCAGGCTCCGGCCTCCGGCGGCATCAAGTCCAAGCTGACCGACGCCCAAAAGGCCATGCTCGCCAGCAAGTCCGGTGGCGGGGCTCCCGCTGGCTGGCAAAGCACGGGCAAGGGCCACAAGCCCACATCGGCCAGCGGCAAGCTGGCCAAAACGGAGAAGAAGGTCCGCTGGTAGGAAGCAGCAGCCAGCTGATTCCTGCAGACAAGCCTCTCCGGCGCACCTAGTATTGAAATCCCTTCGTTTCACTCTGGAAAGGAAGAATCATGACTGCGAAACATGAAGCTGAAAACATCAATCCTGAGGTAGCAAGCCACTTGGTGGAGTCCATGGACATGGCTCCGATGCCCGAACCGGCAACCATCGCGGTTGCGCTGGGCACGGAACAAGGCAATCAGTGGCCTGACGGGAATGGCAAACGCCGGCACCCGAAGGACCGCGACCAGGCCCACGGCCGCATGGGCCAGGGCGCAGCTGTGACGGCAATCCACAGAACCAGCCGCCCGCAGATGCCACACTCCTCCTAGGCCCGTACCCCCGCAGCCAGCCCAACTGCGACTCAGTTGGGCTGGCTGACGTCTGAGGGGGACTTGTCCGGACGCCACCCACGCCACACGGGGTGCCGCAGCCGGCCGGGGCCCGTCCATTCGCCGAACGTCACCTCGGCCACAAGGCCAGGACTCACCCACTTCGCGCCCGCAGCGTCTTCCCGGGGAATATCGGCAAAGGGAGAATCAGCAATCACCAGGGGCTCCAGCTTTTCCATGATGTCCCGGAGCTGCCAATCCTTGAACCCGCTGCCAACCCTGCCCACATAGTGCAGCTTGTCGCCGTCCGGAATGCCCAACAGCAACGAGCCGAACGTCCCGCTTCGGGCCCCCGCGCCGGTACGCCAGCCACCCACCACCACCTCCTGGCTCTGCTCCAGCTTGAGCTTGAGCCAGGACCTGCTCCGGCGCCCGATCACGTAGCGGCTGTCCGCCTTCTTCGCCATGACGCCTTCCAGGCCAAGCTCGGCGGCGCTGGCCATGAGGTCTTCCACGTCGTGGTCCAACACGGCGGATAGGTGAAGGGGACAGCCTTTGCGCAGGCGATCCGCAAAGGCTGAAAGCCGTTCGCGGCGCTCGTGGAATGGCAGGGCGCTCAGGTCCGTGCCGCCGTCGTAAAGAAGGTCGAACAGCATGAGCTGCACCGGCACCGATGCGCGTGCCCGCTCGATATCTGCGGTTTTGACCAGGTTCATCCGCAGCTGCAGCCGACCGAAATCCGGTCGGGAGCCCTTGCCCAGCGCCACGATTTCGCCGTCCGCCACGAAGTCACCGTCGGGCCAGCACGAACGGTCAGTGAGCTCCGGGTACGTGGCCGTGAGGTCGTTCCCGTTGCGGCTCATGAGGCGGATCCTTCCCTCTGTACCTGTGATAACTGCGCGGATCCCATCCCACTTCAGCTCATACAGCCAGTCGTCGCCGTGGAGATCGTCCGTGGACCCCGAGGTGGCCAGCATGGGGGTGTAGTCCGGCATGGCCTGGGGTGCGGGCGGCTTGACCGGCGGCTGGGAGAGCGCCGGCTTCACGTCCTTGCTTGGTGGGCCCTTCCGCCCTCCAGGCTGCTCCTTCATGAGGTGGATCAGCCAGTTCTGACCAGTGTTGATGAGGGCGAACCGCTTGGTCCCATGCAACCCACCGCCGGGCTCGCCCGTGAGGGTCGCGATCACTTCCTTGCCATCGCGCCATTTCTCGCAGGTGTACTCCCCGCGGTCCCAGATGGTGACCGTCCCGGCGCCGTATTCACCTTTGGGAATGACGCCGGCGAAGTTGGCATAGTCCATGGGATGGTCTTCGGTGTGCACGGCAAGGTTGTTCCGGTCCGGGGTTTCGGGCACGCCGCGGGGGAGTGCCCAGGAGACCAGGACGCCGTCGTGTTCCAGCCTGAAATCCAGGTGGTAACGGCGGGCGTGGTGCTCCTGGATGACGAAGGTGCCGCCCGGTGGCGGTGGCTCGCCGGGTTTCGGCTGGTCCGGGGACGAGCTACCGGACGGCGCCCTCGCGGCAGATGCGGCCGACGACGACGGAAACGGTTCCGGGGTCTTGTCCGGATCGCGCATCCCAACGTACTTGGCGAGACGGTTCTCGACCGTCACCGCCCGCTCACGGGAGCCGGCCCCACCCGTGCCTGAACTGCCGCCGGCAGCACCGCCGTCGTCATTGCCATCCTCGCCGTGCGGCGGCAGGTGCCGGTCGGAGATCGAAGCGAAGTGGTCCTTGCCTGACTTGACCCGTTTCATCACGGAAAGAAAGTCCAGGTGCTCCAACGAGGGGGAGGCGAGCTCCCGCCACGTACGCGGCGCTGCGACGGTGGGCCGAGCTTTTCCGCGGAGTGAGTAGGGGACGATCGTCGTCTTATTTCCGCTGTTCTGGCTCCAGTCCACCAGGACTTTGCCTTTGCGGAGGGACTTCTTCATGTCGCTGACCACCAGTTCCGGGTGGTCGGACTCCAAGGCGCGCGCGAGCTCGTGGGCGAAGGCGGAAACCTGCTCGGACTTCAGGGTCCCGTCAAGGCCCGTGTAGAGGTGGATGCCTTTGCTGCCGCTGGTGACCGGGACGGGGTCCATGCCCATGTCCTGCAGGATGGAGCGGGCCAGCTTGGCCACTTCAACGCATTCGGGAAGGCCGGCTCCGGGGCCGGGATCAAGATCCAGCACGAAGCGGTCGGGCCGGAGCGGATTCCCGGCGGCGTCCACCTGCCATTGAGGAACGTGGATCTCCAGGGAAGCGATTTGGGCCATCCAGGTGAGCGTGGCCAGGTTATTGACCATGGGGTAGTCGTTGGTGTGGTCCGAGTGGTGGATGGTGGCCCGCGGTATCCACTTGGGCGCGGAGTCCTCAAGGTTCTTCTGGAAGAACACCTGGCCTGGGTGCTCTGCCGTACCAACGCCGTTGACCCAGCGCTTTCGCGTCACGGGCCTGTTCGCCGCTGCCGGGATGAGAAAAGGCGCCACGGCGGCGTAGTACTCCAGCACTTCAGCCTTGGTTGTCCCGGTTTCCGGGTAGATGATCTTGCCCAGGTTGGTGAGGGTGAGCTCGTGGCCTTCCACGTTTACCCGCTCCTGTTGCTTGCCTGCCACCTCTTCTCCTCTGCTGTCTTGTGCTGTTGACTGGGTGCATGAGGGCCATATGGAAGGGATCCATCGCGTTCGGTCTGGTCAACGTACCAGTGAAGCTCTACAGTGCCACGGAGGATCACGATATTGGCCTGCACCAAGTCCACAATAAGGACGGCGGGCGTATTCGGTACCAGCGCAAATGCGAAATTTGCAGCGAAGTTGTGGCCTATGAGGATATCGACAAGGCCTACGAAGAAGAAGGCCGGACTGTGGTCCTTACCGCGGCTGAATTAAAGTCCTTGCCCGAGGAGAACAGCCGTGAGATCGAAGTGGTGGAGTTTATCCCCGCTGAGCAGCTGGATCCCATCATGTACGAGCGCAGCTATTTCCTTGAGCCGGATTCCAAATCCCCCAAGGCCTATATGCTGTTGCGGCAGACGCTGGAGGACACGGACAGGATAGCCATTGTCCAGTATGCGCTGCGCCAAAAGACCCGGCTGGGGGCGTTGCGGGTACGCGGCGATGTGCTGTTGCTCCAGGCACTGCTATGGGGCGACGAAGTCCGTGAGGCCAAGTTCCCGTCGCTGGAGACGGACATCAAGATCTCCGACAAGGAACTCGAGATGTCCTCCGCCCTGGTGGAGTCCATGGCGCACGACTTTGATCCGGACGAATACACCGATGACTATCAAGCGCAGCTGAAGACACTGATCGAGGCGAAGCTGGAGAAGGGCGAGGCCCTGGACACCGAGGCCACCTTCGGCGTCGTGGAAGGCGAAGGCGAGGGCGGCGACGTCATCGACCTCATGGAAGCACTCAAGCGCAGTCTGGATAAGAAGCGCGGCAAGGAAAATGAGTCCGACGACGATGCTGCCGCCAGCAAAACTGCCAGCAAGCCAAAGGCGCGGGCAAAGAAAAAGGCGTGAACCGGCGTCGTCAATTTCCTTTCCCGGATGAGGTCGCCGCATTGCTCACTTGGGTCGCCGCATTGCTCACTCTTCCTTCGAGTCGCCGTTGTTGCGCATTCCTTGCCGGTACAGCCATAAAGGCATTCCGACCACCAGGACAAGCAGCACCAGGATGATGAAGCCGCCCGCCACCAATCCGGCGGTCCTGCCTGCCGTGACGTCGAAGACCAGCGATGCGGAGCCGGTGATCAAGATGGCGACTCCACCCAGCGCCCATTTGGTAATGGTGTCTGCGCTGGAGACGAGCACGGATTTGAGGCCGCGGCGGAAGAGTCTTCGGTGAACGCTGACGGGAAGCACTATGAGCACGGTGGTCAGGGCGGCAACCATCACGTTGGTGAGGTAGAGGCTCCGTTGCCAGTCGTCCAGCTCGCCAAAGCGCGGTTGAAAAGGCAACGTCAGCAGGAACCCGCCCAGGATCTGCACTCCGGTTTGAAGGACACGAAGTTCCTGGATTAATTCCATCCAGTTCCGGTCCATCCGTTCTTCGGTGGACTCGTTCCTGCCGAATCTGGGTGCCGGTTCCGGCTCTACCATTCGTGAACCTCCGCGTATTGGTGGACGCCGACGAACGCCTGCGCCCGAACAGGAAATGCCCGCCCATGGATCCCGACGCGGCGCCGCCGCCCTCAGCGACTGGTAGCGCTTCGGACGGCGGTTGATCACGCCGGAGGCCCGACCTCAGGGCGCGTTGGGGTCGCGGTGTGTCTAAACCGTATGGCCCCGACGGCCTGACATGAAGCTCAGCAACCATCCGATGGCCGCGACGACGAGGAGGATGACGCCCACCCAAAGCAACCAGTTAAGGGCTTGGGAGAAACCGCCTACAAGGAGGAGAACAATTGCCACTACACCAGCAATGATCAGAAGCGTATTCATGGTCAGCACATTCCTTTCTGGGGGAACTTTGGCTATTGCCGCCCGTTCCCAACTATGCATTCCGTTTACTTCGATTTAGTGATGCCGGTACTTTGAAGCGGCCCTGCCGCCTCGAAGTGCCTTTCAGTTATCACATACTGGTCTTCGCTGAAGGGCGAAGTTCGCCAGTCGTGAACAGTAACACTTCTCATTGTACTACTAAGCACCCTTATGAAAGGCTTGTTGAAGTCGTCACCTGATGATGGGGCAGATGCCGTGGGTATTAGGCGGCATCTCTTCGCTCACATGAACGTCCACGAGAGGAACACATGAAAGCGTCACAGCAGCTTGCAGACAACCTTCAGATCGTCCTGACAGACCTTATCGAGCTACAGCTCCAAGGGAAGCAGGCCCACTGGAACATCGTGGGACCGAACTTCCGCGATCTGCACCTTCAGTTGGACGAGCTGGTCCTCGCCACCCGCCAGTTTGCCGATGACACCGCCGAGCGCATGCGGGCCCTTCATGCATTGCCTGATGGCCGCAGCGCAACCATCGCCAAGGGCACCCGCCTGGAGGAGTTCCCGGCCGGCCTGGTCAACACCAAGAACGCCGTCAAATTGGTGACCGACCGCGTGGAGCGCGCTGTCCAGACAATGCGCGACGTCCATGATGAGGTGGACGAGGAAGATCCCACGACGGCGGACCTGCTGCACGCGTTCATCGCCCGCCTTGAGCAGCTGGTGTGGATGATCAACGCGGAAATCATGAACGCCGGCGCTTCCGTAACGGACCCGGACGAAGCCTAGCCTGGCCGGCTGATCACGGACAGGGCGGATCAACCGTGCCAAGGCTTAAGCGGAGTGACCTTTCCAAGCCCGGCATTGTTCGCCGCAAGGTAGGAAAAGGATTCAGCTACCGCCACCCGGACGGGAGTCTGGTCAGTAAGGAGGATCGCCAGCGCGTCAATGCGCTGGCGATCCCGCCTGCTTGGACCGATGTATGGATCAGCCCTTTCGAGAACGGGCACATCCTGGCGACTGGCGTGGATGATGCGGGGCGCAGCCAGTACATCTACCACCCCACATGGCGGGAACGGAAGGACACCGAGAAGTTCATTCGGGCTGCCACGCTGGGGAGGGTCCTGCCGTCCGTCCGACGTAACGTGACCGTGCATCTCCAGGATTCAGGGGACCCCCGGCAGCAAACCCTTGCTGCCGCAGTGCGGTTCATGGATCTGGGTGCCCTGCGCGTCGGGTCGGAGATCTACATGAAGCAGAACGGCTCCTACGGGCTCACCACTCTCCGGTGCCGTCACGCGCGGGTGGAAGGACCGGACGTCTTCCTCAAGTTCCCCGGCAAGAGCGGCCAATTGTGGGACACCTCCATCCGCGACCCTGCCCTGGCGGCCTTTCTGGAACCACTGGCGGAGCGGCCAGGCAAGGAACGCCTGCTGGCTTACCAATCCGACGGAACCTGGGTACCCGTCGACGCGTCCATGATCAATGAATACCTGCGTGGCATCGCGGGGGAGGCCTATTCCTCGAAGGATTTCCGGACATGGAAAGGCACTGCGGCTGCGGCGCTCTGCCTCATCAAGTCCGGCCACAAAGGCACTCCCCGCCAGGCCGTAGTGCGGGCCATCAAGGAAGCCTCGGAACTTCTGGGCAATACTCCATCCGTGGCGCGATCCTCCTACGTGGACCCGAGGATCATCGAGGGGTACCTGTCCGAAGAACTCAAGGACGTGAAGCCCACCGAAGCGTCGATTGCGGCCTACCTGAACGGAAGCGACTCCTAGAGGCGGGTGCTAAAGAAAAAGCGCCCGCGCGCGGCCAGGCCCCCGCGCAGCCACACCAAAGGCTGCGACGAGGGGAGA
>NZ_JAJOHP010000084.1:0-17895 GCF_021109375.1 Arthrobacter sp. AK01 | reverse complement strand
CTTTATCCCCCCCCGGGGCGGCGCCGCCCCCCCCCCGCCCCCCCCCCCACCCACAAACCAACTCCCCCCACCCCCCAAACCCCCCCCCGCGGCCCCCCCCCCGGGGGGGGGCCCCCCCGCTGCTGTTGTCAGAGGCCAGGCTGTTGGAGGGTGCGGACGGACTATTCCTGCACTTCCCGCGGCGGCTTGAACACGCTTCCCGAAATCGGCGAGGTGGCGAACCATCCAGTACCTTCTCCGGACGGGCTGGCTTTCAGGGCGCGGGTGATTCTGTCCTTTTCCGCGCGCGCCACAGCTACAAGGACATCGAAAGCAGCAACGGCCCGGGGGTTGGGGCCGTTTGTGCCGCGGAACCGGTGCGTCCGGGCGTTCTCTTCGTAAGATCTGAACTCGACTTCGTATCCGTCGCCGAGTTCATCAGCAACTCGCTGCGCCAGTCGATGACCTTCAGTTGTGTAGTTGACTGTCCGGTCCGCGGACTTCCAAGTGAAATCACGCGTCAGGGACTCGTAGTAGAACTGCTCCCAGTCCCGGAGCTCATGCACCAGGCCTTCGGTCAACCCCGTGAGTTCATAGCTGATGGGAACATCGAGCCAGAGCACACTATCCGCGTAGTCCGGAAATAGGCGGACGACGCTTCGCTGCGGGCCCTCTGAACGGTTCATGTGCCGATGCTACTGCAGGCAACACGGCAAGGGGGGGGGGGGGGGGGGGGGGGGGGGGGGGGGGGCTGGGGGGGGGCGGGGGGGGGGGGGGTGCGGCCGTTGGGTTGGTGGTCCCGGCTCCCCCGCGCCCGCTGGGGGGGGGGGGGGGGGGGGGGGGCCCCCCCCCCCCCCCCCCCCCCCTTGCATGGACCTGCTATTGAGAAGGTGGCTTAGTAGAAGTGCACTGGATCCACCAAGTGGGGCAGTTCGCCGCCGGCCATGAAGGTGCGCAGGTTGCTGCAGAACCGCTCGGCGATGAGTCGGTTCTCAGCCGAGCTCAGGGCGGAGGTATGCGGGGATACGAGCGCCCTGGGGTGACTCCACAAGGGGCTGTCCTGGGGAAGCGGTTCCACGGCGAAGACGTCCAGGCAGGCGTAAGAGACCTGGCCGTTGTCCAGGGCTTCGAGCAAGGCTTCTTCGTCGACAACGGTTCCGCGTCCCACGTTGACGAACACAGTCCCGGGCTTCATGGCACCGAAGACTTCTTTGTTGAACAGCTTCTCCGTATATGGCGTGCCCGGAAGTGTGTTGACCACGGCGTCGGCATCGGCGAGCAATCCGGGGAGGCCGTCATTGCCGGTGACCTCCTCGATGCCCTCGATGGCTTCGACGTTGCGCTTGGTGCCGCTGACCTTCATGCCAAGGGCGCGTGCAATGCGGGCCGTTTCCATGCCGATCTCACCAAGGCCGGCGATGACCACCTTGGATCCGTTGGCCAACTTGGTGGGGGTGCGGAGTTCGGGCCAGAGCTTGGCGGCCTGGTCCTGCGCCATCTCCGCACTGCGCTTGAAGCCGTTGAGGATTCCGAAGGCGGAAAACTCGGCCAGTGGCAAGGCGTGAACGCCTGCCGAGGTTGTGACGCGGAACTTCTGCAAGGTTTCGGTGTCCAGGCCGGAGGCCTTGACTGCTCCGCCGGCGCCGGCGGCCATGGCGTGGATCCACTGCAGGTGGGGGTTGCTCGCGGCGATGCGCGCCAGTCCTGCCGGGCTCTCGTTGGGGAAGCCGTAGAGAACCTGCGCCCGGTTCAGCATGGCCCAGTAGCGTTCCTCCTGCTCTGGCGTCCGCTTGAAGCCGGGGTCGCCGGCATGGTCGGCGGGGAACCGCTCGGGGGGCAGCAGCTCGGGATCGTAGAGAACCGTTACGGAAGGATCTACAGCGCGGATCAGCTCTACATGCTCTGCTTCGAGCGGTACAGCGATGGCGATGGTAAGTTCATCAGTCGTCATAGTGTTCATCATACTGAATGGAGGCTAGGATATTGAACAGTATTCCTGAAGATGACCACAACGAAGTGAGGAGTTTCCTGCCGTGACCAATCAACGTGTGGGCTTCGTGGGCCTGGGCCTCATGGGCGCACCCATGGCCGCAAATATCGCGAAAACCGGGTGGGCCATCACCGCCTGGAACCGTTCCGATGCCGCCTTCGATGGCCTCCCCGGTGTCCAACGGGCAGCCAGCGTCGCCGGACTGCGGGACGAGGACGCCATCATCTTCATGCTTCCGGATCTGCCGTTCATCGAAGAAGCTGCCTCGGGTTTGCTCGAATCCTGGCGGAGCGCACCACCAAAGCCGGGTACCGCCGTCGTGATTATGAGCAGTGTCTCGCCAACAGCGGTACGGCAGTTCGGCGAAACTGTCCACCACGCAAGCAATGGCAACGCCTGTGTGGTGGACGCGCCAGTCAGTGGCGGGACGGCAGGTGCGCAGGGCGGAACGCTGGCCATTATGGTCGGCGCCACCGAATCCCAATTCGACGACCTGAAACCGCTTCTGGGCTCCATGGGGACCACCGTGCGGCGGTTGGGGCCACTGGGATCCGGCTCCCTCGCCAAAGCGTGCAATCAACTGATTGTCGGAACCACGACGGCGGCACTCGCCGAAGCGGCCGAACTCGCCGAACGCTCCGGCATGGACGTGGCAGCCCTCTTCGAAGTCCTTTCCGGAGGGCTGGCGGGAAGCCGTGTGTTGGACAATGTCGGCCCTCGTCTGGCCACGAAGGATTATGCGCCCACCGGTCCTGCCAAGTTCATGCATAAGGACCTGGGCTTCGTCCTTGCCAGTGCTGAAGCTGCCGGCTCGGCCGTACCCATGGCCTCGGCGGCCCTTGACCTTTACGCAGAACTGAAACGACAAGGACTCGGCGATCAAGACCTCGCCGTGGTCCGTCAAACCATCGCCAACCTGAGCCGGACGCACGCTGCTTCGACGAACAGCAACTGAACCGGCGCAACCGTAGAAGGAATGAAGAACAAACTATGAGTGGACTTTTCGATCTGGCCGGGCGGGTTGCCTTGGTTACAGGTTCAAGCAGGGGGATCGGCAACGCCCTCGCCAGGGGCCTCGCCGACGCCGGAGCAACGGTAGTGCTCAACGGCATCAACGCGGACCGGCTCCAGGCAGCGCATCAGGCCATGGCAGCTGACTACCCGGACGGGCGGGTGCACAGTCGCGCCTTCGACGTTACCGATGCCACGTCCGCCGCAGAAGGGGTGGCCTGGGTCGAGCAGAACGTCGGACCGCTGGACATCCTGGTGAACAATGCCGGGATCCAACACCGTGTGCCCATGCTGGACCTGGACGTCAAGGATTGGGACCGCGTGATCACCACGGACCTGACCAGCGCTTTCCTGGTAGGGAGGGAAGCAGCCAGGCACATGATCCCGCGGGGCCAGGGCAAGATCATCAACATCTGTTCGGTCCAGACAGACCTTGCCCGCCCCACCATCGCACCGTATGTTGCAGCGAAGGGCGGACTCCGCAACCTGACCCGGGCCATGACGGCAGAGTGGGCCGCGTCAGGCTTGCAGATCAACGGAATCGCCCCCGGGTACATCCACACGGAAATGACCCAGAACCTGGTGGACGACGCTGACTTCAACTCCTGGATCCTTGGCCGCACCCCGGCCAACCGGTGGGGGACCGTAGCCGATCTCGCAGGGCCCGTGGTGTGGCTTTCGTCGCAGGCGTCCAACTTCGTCAACGGCCAGACAATCTTCGTCGACGGCGGAATGACGGTGGTGGTCTGATGGGTATCACCCTTCCTGTTTCCGGCCCCGCAGTGGTTGCCCATGGAAAGGGCGATCTCCGGATTGAAGACATCCCACTGACCGCTCCCGCGTCCGATGAGGCGATTGTGGAGATAGCGTATGGCGGGATCTGTGGTTCCGACCTTCACTACTGGTTGCACGGCGCGGCAGGGGAGTCAATCCTCAAGGAGCCAATGGTCCTCGGCCACGAGATTGTAGGCGTCGTGGCCCAGCAGGCTGCTGACGGCAGTGGCCCCGTGGTTGGAACGCCCGTTGCTGTCCATCCAGCCACTCCTGCTCCCGGTGATGTCCGATTCCCGCAGGACCGGCCGAATCTCTCCCCGGGATGCACTTATCTGGGCAGTGCTGCCCGGCACCCGCACACAGACGGTGCTTTCAGCCGTTACGCAAACCTTCCATCCAGGATGCTGCGACCACTGCCGGAAAGCCTGGACCTTCGCACGGCTGCGCTTGTAGAACCGGCCAGTGTTGCCTGGCACGCCGTTGCCCGGGCCGGCGATGTCAGAGGAAAGACGGCCCTTGTCATCGGCAGCGGTCCTATCGGTGCGCTCGCCGTCGCCGTCCTGAAGCGTGCCGGCGCGGCCAGGATTGTCGCCGTCGACATGCATGACAAGCCGCTGGAAATCGCCCGCGCCGTTGGCGCGGATGAAGTCCTCAAGGGCGACGAAGCGGATGCAATAGCTGCAGTGGACGCCGATGTAGTCATTGAATCCTCAGGCAGCCACTACGGCCTCGCATCGGCCATCAAGGGTGCCACCCGCGGCGGCAAAGTAGTGATGGTGGGACTTCTGCCGTCAGGGCCGCAGCCGGTCTTCATCTCCCTGGCCATCACGCGCGAACTGGAACTGCTGGGGTCCTTCCGCTTCAACAACGAAATCGACGATGTCATCGCAGCGCTGGCTGACGGCTCGCTGTTTGTTGACCCGGTTGTGACCCATGAATTCGACCTCGCCAATGGTTTGGAGGCCTTTGAGGTGGCCAGGAATTCGGCGGAGTCCGGAAAGGTTCTGTTGAACTTCCGGTAGTAGCTAGTTCCTGGACACGGGGACGAACACGCGGGGCTGGTCGTCCCAACTGGGCGCCAGCTCCGCGATGGTCTGCCGCATGATCTTCGCTGCCGCGTCACGCGCGAGGGAACCATCCCCGGCGTCGATGGCGTGAGCGACGTCCATATGCCACTGGAGTGCCTGCTTTTGGGGGTGCTCCGGCATGAGCCCGTGCACGGTACGACCGGTGAGGGTCTCGGTGACCTGACCAATGAGGTTGGCGAACATTTCGTTGCCCGATCCGGACAACACCAGTGCGTGGAACCGGATATCAAGGTCAAGGAACCTGGCCATGTCTCCGGCATCGCCGGCCTCCTTCATGGCGAGGGAAATGCCCACCAGCTCTTGCCTGAGGCTTTCCGGGGCATTGCCTGCGGCAAGTTCGGCGGCAACGGGCTCGACGGCGGAACGCAGCTCAGCGAGCGACCTCAGCTGGGCGCCCCGCCCCTCGCCGGCAAGCCGCCAACGAATGACCAAGGGATCGAACGGATTCCAGCGGTGCGCAGGAAGGACACGGATGCCTACCCGCTTGATGGTCTCGACGAGGCCCAGCGATTGCAGAACGCGAACGGCCTCGCGGACCACGGAGCGGGATACGTTGAGTTCGTCTTCCAGGTGCTCCGCCAACATGACATGGCCGGTAGGGAGGGCGCCGCCCACAATCCGGGTTCCCAAATGCTCAACGGCGCGGTGGTGGAGGCTGGTTGACATAGAGGTAAGCATAGTGGCGCAGAGGACGCCTGCGTGCCGGACCCGGTATCACATGCCTGGCAGCGCGTCAGTGGAACCGGGCGCCCATCATAGACTGTTTATGACGCGGGCCCCTTCCAAAACGTGGGCACCGCTTTCCCGCCCAAGGTTTTAATACGTATGGTTTATTACAGCCCCTGGTTTTGAAATCGCTTCCTGCGTATCCCCTATGGGTACGTCGGGACTGTTTGTACACGAACGAATTGGAGTTTTGATGTCAGCACACATCGGTGTCACCGGCCTTGCGGTGATGGGCGCCAACCTGGCCCGCAACCTCGCCCGCAACGGCTTCACCGTGGCTCTCCACAACCGCTCCGTGGAAAAGACTGACGCCCTGCTCGAAAAGCACGGCACGGACGGCGACTTCATCCGCACGGAAACGCTGCAGGAACTCGTCGACTCCCTCGAAAAGCCCCGCCGCGTCCTGATCATGGTCAAGGCAGGCGCTCCCGTTGACAACGTGATCGAGCAGCTCGAACCGCTGCTCGAGGCCGGCGACATCATCATCGACGCCGGTAACTCGCACTACGAGGACACCCGCCGCCGCGAAGCGGCCTTGGCCAAGAAAGACCTGCACTTCGTCGGCGTCGGTGTTTCCGGTGGCGAAGAGGGCGCGCTCAACGGTCCGTCCATCATGCCCGGTGGTTCCAAGGAATCCTACGACGCCCTTGGCCCGTTGCTGGAGAAGATTTCCGCAAAGGTGGACGGCGAGCCCTGCTGCGCTTGGGTAGGCACCGATGGTGCGGGCCACTTCGTCAAGATGGTCCACAACGGTATCGAGTACGCCGACATGCAGGTCATCGGTGAAGCATTCGACCTCCTCCGCTCCGGTGCTGGCATCGAGCCCGCTGAGCAGTCCAAGATCTTCGCTGAGTGGAACAAGGGCGATCTGTCCTCCTTCCTGATCGAGATCTCTGCTGAGGTCCTGGGACACGTTGACGCCAAGACGGGCAAGCCGTTCGTGGACGTCGTGGTCGATGCCGCAGGACAGAAGGGCACGGGCCGCTGGACGGTCATCTCCGCCCTGGAACTCGGCTCGCCGGTCTCCGGCATCGCCGAATCCGTTTTCGCCCGCGCGCTGTCCTCCCAGACCGAGCAGCGCAAGCTTGGCCAGGAACTGTTGGCCGGCGAAGAAGCCTCCGTGGAAATCCCCGAGACCTTCGTCGAGGACGTCCGCCAGGCTCTCTACGCCTCCAAGCTGGTCTCCTACGCCCAGGGCCTTGACATGCTGACCTCGGCCGCGAAGGAGTACGGCTGGGACCTCAAGCTGGACGAGATCGCTTCCCTGTGGCGTGCAGGCTGCATTATCCGTGCAGAACTGCTCAAGGACATCACCAAGGCCTACGCCGCCGAAGAAAAGCCCGCCAACTTGCTGTTCGCGCCTGCCTTCACCAAGGCCATCGCCGAGGCGCTCCCGGCCTGGCGCCGCGTTGTGGCAACCGCTGTTCAGCTGGGCATCCCGGTACCGGTGTTCTCCTCCTCCTTGGCGTACTACGACGGCCTGCGCCGCAAGCGTGTTGCCGCTGCCCTGATCCAGGGCCAGCGCGACCTCTTCGGTGCACACACCTATGGTCGCGTCGACACCGAGGGTACGTTCCACACCCTGTGGGGCGAAGACAAGTCCGAGATCTCGGCAGTCGACACCCACTAGCGTCAGCTTCCCGCAAGAGGCCGGTCCCTCCCAGTTACGCTGGGGAGGGCCGGCCTTTGCCGTACCTGAAGTGAAGTTGCCGTACCTGAAATGAAGGAGAACTGCCATGGCATCCCGCATCGCGCTTGTCACCGGGGCTTCCACGGGAATCGGCTTCGACGCGGCCATCGCCCTCAAGGCGGCAGGGTTCACTGTATATGCCGGTGCACGCCGTCGGGAGAAGATGGAGCCCCTGAAGCGTCACGGCATCACGGTCATGTCCTTGGATGTCACGTCGGAGGAATCCATGGCGTCTGCAGTGGCTCTGGTGGAAGCGGCCCACGGACACATCGATGTCCTTGTCAACAATGCCGGCTACGGTTCGTACGGATCCCTTGAGGAAGTTCCGTTGGCCGAGGGCCGGCGCCAGTTCGAAGTCAATGTCATGGGCCTGGCCAGGATGACGCAACTCGTCATTCCCGGGATGCGGGCTGCACGCTCAGGCCGGATCATCAACGTCACGTCCATCGGCGGAAAAATTTACGAGCCCCTGGGTGCCTGGTACCACGGCACAAAATTCGCAGTGGAGGGGATGAGCGATTCCCTGCGCCTGGAGCTGAAACCGCACGGCATCGACGTCGTCATTATTGAGCCATCAGGGACAAACACGGAATGGGGCACCATAGCTGGCGAGGGTTTGTTGGTCGCCTCCGGTGGCGGGCCCTACAGCGAACAGGCCCACGTCGTCGCTGCCGCACTGGCATCCACTTCCGGAGCCGGTCACGTGCTGTCCACTCCGGCCAGGGTCGTTGCAAAAGCGATAGTTCGAGCTGCAACAGCAAGACGCCCCAGGACCCGCTACCCGGTGGGTAGGGGAGCCTGGAGCGTCCTGGCAATGCGAAGAATTCTTCCGGACCGCGCCTTCGACGCGGTCTTCTGGAATTTCTACAAAAGACTCGCGGGCTAGATCCGGTACTCGATGTAATACTCTGCCGGATCCACGGCGGGCTTGGTTTCGGACCTCGCATCGCGATGACGCCACGTTGCGGGAATTCCTGTGATGATCGATTCCGGTGGAGCATCCTTGACCACCACGGCGTTGGCGCCGACGGCGCTGTCCGCGCCGATGGTGATGGGCCCCAGGACTTTGGCGCCAGCGCCGATCGTGACGCGGTCACCGATGGTCGGGTGCCGCTTGACCTTGGCCAAAGAGCGGCCTCCGAGCGTCACGCCGTGATAGATCATCACGTCCTCGCCGATCTCGGAGGTCTCGCCGATCACCACACCCATACCATGGTCGATGAAGAACCGGCGGCCAATGGTGGCGCCGGGATGGATCTCGATGCCCGTCAGGAACCTGGCCAGCTGTGAGATCAGGCGCGCCGGAAAACGGAGCGCCGGGTTCTGCCACAGCCGGTGCGTCAGACGATGCGCCCAGATGGCGTGCAGGCCGGAGTATGCGAAAAAGTTCTCAAAAGAGCCTCGAGCCGCCGGGTCATGCGACCGGGCGGCGTCGAGGTCTTCCTTAAGCCTTGCGAAGAAGCTCACAAAGACCTTTCTACAGAAATGAAGGCGTGCGGGCCAAGTCTTAGCCGCGGATGTCGTCGAACAGCACAGTGGAGATGTAACGCTCTCCAAAGTCACAGACGACGGCAACGATCAGCTTGCCTGCATTCTCGGGGCGCTTGGCCAGCTCAAGGGCCGCCCAAACGATGGCGCCGGAGGAAATGCCGCCGAGGATGCCTTCGCGGGCACCGAGTTCACGGGCAACGCGGACTGAATCTTCCAGCGTGGCATCCAGGACTTCGTCGTAAACGTTGGTGTCCAGGATTTCCGGAACAAAGTTGGCGCCGATTCCCTGGATCTTGTGGGGGCCCGGGGCTCCACCGTTGAGGATTGCGGAGTCCTTGGGCTCGACAGCTACGATCTGCACGCCCGGCTTGCGTTCCTTGAGGACCTGGCCAACGCCGGTGATGGTGCCGCCGGTACCCACGCCTGCAACAAAGATGTCGACTTCGCCGTCGGTGTCATCCCAGACTTCCTCGGCAGTAGTGGCGCGGTGGATCGCAGGGTTGGCCTCATTGGCGAACTGCTGGGCCCAGATGGAGTTCTCAGTGTTGGCGACGATTTCCTGGGCCTTCTCGACGGCACCGCGCATGCCTTCGGACCCGGGCGTCAGGACAATCTCGGCACCGTAAGCGCGCAACATGACGCGACGTTCGGTGGACATGGTCTCAGGCATCGTCAGGATGACCTTGTAGCCGCGGGCTGCGCCCACCAGTGCCAAGGCGATGCCTGTGTTGCCGGAGGTACCTTCGACGATGGTTCCGCCCGGCTGCAAAGCGCCGGACTTCTCAGCGGCATCGATGATCGCCACGCCGATGCGGTCTTTTACGCTGTTGGCCGGGTTGTAGAACTCGAGCTTGACTGCAACGGTGGCGTCGAGGCCTTCTGTCAGCCGGTTCAAACGAACCAGTGGAGTGCGGCCAACCAGCTGCGTGACGTCGTCGTAGATCCTTGCCATGAAAATTACGCCTATCTCTGAAGAGGGAATGCTGAGGTCAGCCTAACCAGCCGGATCGAAACCCTGCTAAGCAGTAAGCCATGCAGAGTAATATTTCCGGGCCTTGGCCAGTTTCGGATTAATGATCACCTGGCAATACCCCTGGTAGGGGAACTTGGCATAGTAATTCTGGTGTACTTCCTCGGCCTCATGGAACTCCGGAAGGCGGCTGACCTCGGTCACAATCGGATCGGACCACAGGGCCTGGGCGCGTTCGATGGCTTCCTCGAACAGCACTTTTTCATCCGTGGTTGTATAAAACATCGATGACCGGTACTGGGTGCCGACGTCGTAACCCTGCCGGTTCAAGGTAGTGGGGTCGTGAAGGGCGAAGAACATGTCCAGGATGACCGTCTCCGGTACAACGGTTTCGTCGAAGGTCACGGCAACGACTTCCGCATGACCTGTGGTTCCTGAGCAGACGTCGTAGTAATCAGGATTGCGGACGTGGCCGCCGGTGTAGCCGGAGACTACGGAGCTGACGCCGCGGGTTTTCTGGTAAACGGCGTCCAGGCACCAGAAGCAGCCACCGCCAAGTACGAAAGTTTTCATGTTCTCTTCAATGGATCGGAGGGCTTGATGATTCCCGCTTCACCTTACGGGAGAATTACGGGGACTGGCATGTGCAGAATCAGCCTGATCCAGCGCCGTAGGGAAGAATAAGGATATGGAAGCAGTAAACACTGACATTTCTGATGCGGATTCCGTCGAAGAGGACGAAACAGTTGAAGCCGGCGGCGATCCAACGCTGGGTCAGGTGTTGTTGGCTGTCGAGGAACTCTGGCCGGAGTCCTTGGCCGAGGACTGGGACGAAGTTGGCCTTGTTGTCGGTAGGCCCAATGCTCCGATCACCAAGGTGCTCTTTGCCGTAGATCCCACGTTGGCCGTGATTGACGAAGCCATTGAGTGGGGCGCTGAACTCCTGATTACCCACCATCCTTTGCTCCTCAAAGGCGTGAATTCCGTCGCCGCGACGTCGGCCAAGGGCCTTGCCGTCCACCGTTTGATTGAGTCTGGTACTGGCCTCCTGACCGTTCACACCAACGGCGACTCAGCCGTCGGAGGAGTGTCCGACGTTCTCGCCGACGCCTTCGGCTTGGACAACGTGGTTCCCCTCACTGCTGCAGCCAACGGCTTGCCGGAAGAGGGCATCGGCCGGGTCGGTGACCTACCTGACCTGGTCACGCTCGGTGATTTCGCGGCGCGCGTCTTTGAAATGTTGCCCGCGGTGGCCGGTGGAGTCCGTGTGGCCGGCGACAAAGATGGATTGGTGCGGCGCGTCGCCGTCTGTGGTGGTGCCGGAGATAGCTTGTTCGACGCCGTCCGGGCCAGCCATGCCGATGTGTACGTCACAGCAGACATGCGCCACCATCCGGCATCCGAAGCCCGCGAAGGTGCAAGCAACGGCCGGCCTTACCTGATTGACGTTTCACATTTTGCCAGCGAATGGTTGTGGCTGCCTGCCGCCTCCGAAGCACTGGGCAACGTGCTTGCGGACCAAGGCTACGACGTCGAAATCCGTGTCAGCAGCACCAACAGTGATCCTTGGGACTTCATACTCACTCCCGGCGGGGACTAGAGTCTAGAAGGACATGGACAGCCTCAACAGATAGAGGCCGTCCGGCCGTGACTGATACCCGGTTCCGGCGGCGACAAGCGGAGGTAAGCGTGGCGAAAGCAGCACCGGCAGAACAATTGAAATTGCTTGAACTGCAGGGGCTGGACGCCAAGCTGAAGTCGTTGGCAGGCCGCCGGAAGGTTTTGGAAACGGACCCCCGCATCACGGACCTCACAGATGCCCTTAGCGTCGCCAATGGTGAGCTGGGAGCCGCCAAGGTCGCAGTACACGATGCCGAGTCCGAACTTCGCCGGGCGGAAGCTGACGTGGAGCAGGTTGCCACCCGCATTGAACGCGACGAGACCAGGCTCAACAGCGGCACCGGCCTGTCCAAGGACCTGGTGGCGTTGCAGAATGACATTGCATCGCTCAACAAACGCCGCTCGGACCTTGAGGATGTTGAGCTCGAAATCCTGGAGCGACTGGACACGCTGCGTGAGCGGCAAACAGCCCAGCAGGCGATCGTTGACGATATCCAAGGCTCCTTCGGCAGCATCCGTGCCGAACTCGATGAAGCCATTGCTGAAATCGCGGCTGAAGAAACCGTGGTTCGTGGACAGCGGGCAGCGTTCGCCGATTCCCTGGACGGGGGAGTGCTCGCCGTCTACGAGAAGACCATCGCCAAGCGTGGCGTCGGTGCCGCCCGGCTGTTCCATGGGAAGTCCGAGGGGTCGGGCATGATGCTCAGCCCTGGCGACTTGGCCGAAGTCAAGGCCGCTGCTGAAGACGACATCGTCTTCTGCCCGGATTCCGGTGTCATCCTGGTCCGTTCGGCCGAGTGGAACTGACCGGCCCCTACATCAGCTGGACAGGATGATGTTGAGCGCGTGCGGCTTCCGGGCCGTGCCCTCAACAAGCTCCGCAGTCCAGACTTCGCCGGCGGCCTTCAGGAGCTGATCCGGAGTTGCAGGAGCTTTGCCGCGCCTTGTCAGCAAGTGCCGCGCCAGCTCGCCACGCGTGTGCTTGGCGAAGTGGCTCACAACGGTCCGTTCGCCGTTTGCTTCATTGAACACATTGACGTTGACGGTCTGCGCCGTAGGGGGAGCCCATGCTGCGGCGTAGGTGCTGGAGCGGCAATCCACCAGGAGATGGCCCTCGGCACGTGAGGCGAGGGCTGCGCTAAGTTGCGGCTTCCAATAGGAGGCGAGGCGTCCGACGTCGGGCAGCGCAGTTCCCATGGACAGCCGGTAGGCGGGTACATGGTCACCAAAGCCGATGGCGCCCCAGAGGGCGGAGACCACAAGGATCGACTCGGTCGCCTTACGGCGCTGTGTTGGCGTCATGGTGTTGTAGCCCAGGGCATCGTAGAGAACCCCGGAATAGACCTGGTGTGCCGGCGCTGCCGGTTCCGCATGGAGTCGGGTATTGCGTTCGACGTCGTCGCGCAGCGATGCACCGACGCCCAGCAACGCGAGTGCGTCCTCGTGCGCGCTCACGCTACCCAAAGCTTCCAGCACCTTTGCCCGATATGGATTCAGTTCCGGAAAGCTGAGCGACTCCCAATCGATGGCGGGACCTTTGGGAGCGGGGGTCTTGCCTTCGGAAGGCGGCAGCAGAATCAGCACCAGTCGATATTACCGGGGACTTTGGCCGGTCCCAACGCCGGTAGACTGGACGGCGGATGGGTCGACCAGGCGGTCGCGCGTCATGAAAGTGGCTCGAGGAACGTCCGGGCTCCGCAGGGCAGGGTGGTGGGTAACGCCCACTCGGGGTAACCCGCAGGCCAGTGCCACAGAGAACAGACCGCCTGCGCCGCATGGTGTTTGCATCACGCGGCAGCAGGTAAGGGTGAAACGGTGGTGTAAGAGACCACCAGCTCCCTGGGTGACCGGGGAGGCTAGGTAAACCCCACCCGGAGCAAGGCCAGACAGGACACGTTCGAGGGCTGCTCGCCCGAGTGTCCGGGTAGGCTGCTGGAGGGCGTCGGCAACGGCGTTCGTAGATGGATGGCCGCCACTCCTCTGCCGGTAACGGCAGGGGATGACAGAACCCGGCGTACCGGTCGACCCATCCATTTATGACTGCCGCAAAACCGGCGTGTGAGTGATTTCACGCCTTCGGGCGGCCTATGCTCCTTCCTTCCGCCTTAGAATGGTTACTGAACGTAGATGTTCTGCCGCCGGGACTGCGTTCGCAGCCGGCGGATTTTTCTTTGCTCTCGTTCAAGGCGCTGTGGGTGGACCGAAGCCCGCTGGCGCATGTGCCGCAGGACTACTCCGGGCGGCCGCTGCCATCTGCATACGAGGACGTATGTGGTTGACCCAAGGAAGGTAGTTCTGTGAGCCAGACGTCAGATTCTTGTCTTGATAAGTGGATGGGCCGGGAGGCTCTCGCCGAGGCCATGATTCCGGTGATCGGCCGGTTGTACCGGGAAAACAACGTGGTCACCAGCATCCACGGCCGCAGCCTGATCAACAAGTCCACCATGAACATCCTTAAGGCGCACCGCTTTGCCCGCCGGATGAGCAACCACGAGCTCCTGCTCGAAGAGACCGCACCCCTGCTGAACGCCCTGTCAGAGCTGGAACTCGGCGCAGCAGCCATTGATATTGCACGCTTGACCGAGAAGTTCCGGGCTGAAGGCAATGGCGCCTCCTTGGATGAGTACCTGCGAGCAGAGCTCGCTGAGATCGTGGGAAAGCGCGGCGCTGACGACCGCACCAGCACCGACGTCGTTCTTTACGGCTTTGGCCGCATCGGTCGTCTCCTGGCCCGCATCCTCATTGAGAAGGCCGGCGGTGGCCACGGCCTGCGACTCCGCGCCATCGTGGTGCGCAAGGGCGCTGAGAACGATCTTGTGAAGCGTGCCAGCCTGCTGCGCCGCGACTCCGTGCATGGTTCCTTCGAGGGCACCATCCGCGTGGACGAGCAAGCCAACACCATCACCGCCAACGGCGTGCAGGTCCAGGTCATCTACTCGGACAACCCCGCCACGGTGGACTACACGGCCTACGGCATCAAGGATGCCCTGGTCGTGGACAACACAGGCCGCTGGCGCGATGCCGAAGGCCTCTCCCAGCACCTGCAGAGCAAGGGCGCTTCCCGCGTCCTGCTCACCGCGCCGGGCAAGGGCGACCTCAAGAACATCGTTCACGGCATCAACCACAAGGACATCGCGGATGAGGACAAGATCGTCACCGCCGCGTCCTGCACCACCAATGCCATCACACCCGTGTTGAAGGCCATCAACGACAAGTTCGGCATCATCCACGGCCATGTTGAAACGGTGCACTCGTTCACGAACGACCAGAACCTGATCGACAACTTCCACAAGGGCGATCGCCGCGGCCGCTCCGCAGCGTTGAATATGGTCATCACCGAGACAGGCGCCGCAAAGGCTGTAGCCAAGGCGCTCCCGGAACTGCAGGGCAAGCTGACCGGCAACGCCATCCGCGTTCCGACGCCGGATGTTTCCATGGCCATCCTGAACCTCAACCTTGAAAAGGGCACTACCCGGGATGAGGTCAACGACTTCCTCCGCGAAATGTCCCTGCACTCGGATCTTCGCAAGCAGATCGACTACATCGATTCTCCCGATGTTGTTTCCACCGACTTCGTTGGCTCACGCCGTGCGGGCATTGTTGATGGCCTCGCCACGATCTCCAATGACAAGAACCTCGTACTGTACGTCTGGTACGACAACGAGTTCGGTTACTCCTGCCAGGTAGTCCGCGTCATGGAGGAAATGGCCGGCGTCAACCCGCCGTCGTTCCCGGCCCGGGACGTCGTGGCTCCTATCGCAGTGCTTGAAACGGCCGGAGCCTAGGCACCCGGAAGTATTCTCGGGTTTCCCGGCTGTGTCACTGGTATCAGCCGGGAAACCTGACCAAAATGGGTTCATGGAAAATGAATCAACGCTTGAACACGAGACCACGCTGGAACACGCGCTGGACGTGGCCCGCGCCAATCATAAGCAAGCTCAAAAGCTCTTGGATCAAGCCGTTGCGGCCAACTCCGCTGGCGACGTCACTGACCAACGGGTGGAGCAACTGCGGGGGCTCCTCGCGGTAGCAGCGGAGGACCTCCAGCGCGTGATGCGCGAGCAATAACCTCAGAGATTGACCTTCTCCATGGTGTGACTTCTCCTCCACACTGTGGATACCGGCTCTGACTGTCGGGGCCTTGTCCTACGCTCGTAGGACAAGCCTGCCCCCACTGGATGGAGTCCCTTGAGCATCACCTGGTCTGCCTATAAACGCGCTCGGCGCAGATCCCGACAAGCATGGACAATTCTTGGCCTGGCCGCCGCAACCCTCGTGGCTGGGCTTTCGTGGTTTTTCACCACAGGCCAATTCACTGCTGCCGATTCGTGGGTCGTGGGACCAAGCGAAGCCCCTGTTTTCGACCCTGCTTGGATGAAGCCCATCCGCGGCGCTGCTCCCGTGGCTGCCGAAAAAGCGGCCGATGCCTTGGATAGGCTGCAGGTAAAGGGCAGGGCTGCGAAAACGGACTATGACAGGGCTGCCTTCGGGCAGGCCTGGGCCGATGCCGACAGGAACGGGTGCGATACCCGGAACGATATCCTGCGTCGGGATCTCAAAGCGGTCGAGTTCACGGAAGGCTCATCGTGCAAGGTAGCAGTCGGCAGCCTTCACGAACCTTACACCGGAGCGCAGGTATCCTTCCGGAGAGGCCAGGACACCAGCTCAGCCGTTCAAATCGATCACGTGGTTGCCTTGGCAGACGCATGGCAGAAAGGTGCACAGCAGCTTACTGTCCAGCAGCGGCAGATGTTCGCAAACGATCCCCTGAACCTGATCGCCGCTGATGGCCCCGCGAACGTTAAAAAGGGCGCAGGAGACGCCGCGACCTGGCTGCCGGCTAATAAGAACTTCCGCTGCCACTATGTCGCCCGGCAGATTTCGGTGAAGGCTGCCTACAAGCTGTGGGTGACACCAGCAGAGAAGGACGCCATGAAGGGCGTCCTGTCCTCCTGCCCGGAGCAGCAGACCGTCTACAGTGCCAGGTGACCGTGCCCCAATTGCCAGGTGCCGCCGTCGTCGATCCTCTCCAAGACCACACGCTGGAGTGAGGTGTCCCGGGGGAGCCTGTCCAAGTCCTGTAGCCCGCGTTGCCGGAACGTGAAGTACACGGCATCAGTTGGGGCGTCCGTGCAGCGATCCAGCGTGAAGCGCCGGGCAAAGGAAGCAATATTGCTGTCCGGGAGCCGGTCCGCGAGGTAGGGATCCAGCATCCATGAATCACAGGTGGCAACAGCTGCTGGTTTATCCGGGAAATAGCGGGCGAAGAACAGGCGGGCCTCGGCCAGGCTGGCATCCACCAAGGCGGGGGAGAGCCCGCCATCTTCGGGAATATGAACGCCGAGTACCCAGCGCTGGTTCTCCGCTGGAGTACCGGCTTGAGCGGTTTCCTCCGGGCTGCGGACCAGATGGAACTGCAACCGGCCCAGCCTGAACAGATTCCCTGCCATGTGTAGGGTCAGCCAACCCCAGGTATCAAGGCCAAAACGTCCGTGGACCCGGCGGTTGATCCGGAGCTGCAGGCCCATGTCGGCCAAGGACGCCGCGGATACCTCCGGACTGATTCCACGTTCCAGATGGTGGGAGTAAACGGCTGGGGCGAAGCGGAGCAGTGCTTCGATCCATACGGTCTCGCTGGCGTTGTCTTCCCTGATGCTCTCCAGCGGAAAGGTTCCGAGGCGTTGCTGCAGGGCTGCCATGGACCGCAGCACGGATTCATCGGGCGGCGTAGCCAGAAGGCGGGCGCATTCATCCGCATCGGCGCCAGTGATGTCCAAGAGCCCGAAAAGTTCGCTGTGCGTGTTGGCGGACATGCTTAGTGTCCGAAAGGATCGGGGTCGACGCCGGGCATCCACGTCAGGCCGGGCACACCCCAACCGTTTTTCTTGGCTTGCTTGAGTGCCTTCTTTGAATACCTGTCCACGAGCCGGTTGACGTAAAGCTTGCCATCCAGGTGGTCGAACTCATGCTGCAGGATCCTGGCGAACCAACCGGTCGCTTCAAAGTCCACTGGGTTGCCATTGCCATCGAAGCCTTGAACCCGGGTCCATTCAGCCCGCTGCAAGGGGTAGTACTCGCCAGGGAAGGAAAGGCACCCTTCCACATGCTCGTCAGGGTCCGGGAGTGCTCCTGAGACTTTGGAGAGAGTCAGGATCGGGTTGACCACGACACCCTGCTCCGGGACGTCGTCATCATTGGCGTACTTGTAGACGAAGAGCCGCTTGCCCACACCGATCTGGGGGGCGGCGAGCCCCACCCCGTTCGCGGCCTCGTTGGTCTCGAACATATCCGCGATCAGGGTGCGGAGTTCGTCGTCGAAAGCCTCGACTTCACTTGCCCGACGGTGCAAAACAGGTTCGCCCCAAATGGTGACTGGCAGGACGGTCATGTCAGTTCTTCCTTTGTCGATCGCTGAAGTCCGGAGCGGCGTTGGTCCGCATTCGGGTTAAAAGCAAAGGCCCCACCCGGGTAACGGGGGGGGGGTTGGGGGAACCGGGGCGGGGGCGCAAAAGGGGGGGGGGCGCTCACGGGGGTGACCCCCCCCCCACCGCGCCCA
>NZ_JAJOHP010000083.1:0-18095 GCF_021109375.1 Arthrobacter sp. AK01 | reverse complement strand
TCACCGAGGCCAAAGCGACCGAACTTGCCGAACTAATGGAGACCACCAACCCGGCCGAACTCACCCGCGGCATCACCAGAATCCAAACCCAGCTCATCGCCCTCGCCGCCGCGAAAACACAGGCTCTGGAAGCCTCAATCACGCGAGCAGAAATAACTGAGGCACGCACAACACTTTCGCGAGCATCTTGACATGAGTCATCACGGGGGGTGGGTGGGAGGTGGGGGTTTGGGATACCAGAGTGATGAACTGGGCTGTGTCGCCACAAGGCGAACCACCTCTTCATTCCAGCCGTGCAAGGTAACTCTGCTGACTCTTGGGCCGATGATTTGGCGAGGGCAAGCGCTGACTTCGCTTACTTCCTGTGTGCCTTGGTGGTCCGTAGGATTGCCATCGTGCCAGATGCATCTGCAGCCCTCCTGCCGCGTCGGCTCAGCGTTGGAGACGACGCACCTGACCAAGAAACTCTACCCACAGCCCTGGTTAGAGCTGCGGCCTTTGTTCGTCTGATGAAGTACACCGGGCCCTACACGACATATGCGTTGTTATCGGCGCGACCTACGTAGAGGCATCAATAAAGCAACTTCTAGTTGGGGTCAATCCGGGTTATCCACGGCCTGCCTCGTCTTGGCCTTCTCGTCGTCGGGAGTTGGGGCACCCTTGGCAAACCATCCCTTTCGTACGATCGGAGACGCGGTCCTCCGTTTCGTGGCCCTGAGGACATAGCCACCACACAGACCGTTTCGAATGGGGGGTTACATGTTGGGGCTCGAGCTCTCCGTTTAGGGTGGGGTGCCAGAGGTCAGCAAGTTCAGGACGCAACGCCGCTAGAGATGTCCTTGACGTGGGATATCTTCCCGAGCAGTACCCGCACCCGGTCCCTTTTCCCGTCCGTTGGTCAATTTTTGCTTCATAGCTGTGCCCGGATGGGCAGAGCCACCAGACTTTGCGGCCAGCTGCACCGGTGACCTGTTGAGGGGTGAGGTCACCGTTCTTTTCTGGGTGCCATTCACTCGCAACGTCGGGGAACCTTGCGGCCAAAGAGCGGGCACCATAGTCCCCTGAACGTAGAGCGGCAATTCGCCGGGACGTCTCATTTCCTCCTACTGCCACACCGTCAAGTAGGTACTTGTCCACATCTGACCGGGCCTCTACGGGGAGTAGGCCGGCCTTGACCATCTGCTCCAACACGACACCCGAGACCTCAACTGCAGTCGGTGCACGCCGAACAACGACGTCCAGGGCTGTAATGGGCGACAACGGATTTTCGCGAACGCGAACTACGGAGAAACCTAGCGAGTTGAGGTCCTCGGTCTTTTCCCGATCCGGGCCCTCCTTACCCGAGTGCCAATAGGAACCGTCGAACTCAACCACTAGGTCATCAAAAATCATGTCCACTCGCAGGGTTCGTCCGTTCGGCAGCCTAACGCGCACGTCCTGCTCGCGTCGCTTGATGTGGCTTGACAAGACCTCGTCAAGCTCCATGAACACTGCCACTTCCAGTTCCGATACGCCAACCAACCGGCACCTTTCACAGTCAGCCCCGGCAGCGCGCTTAAAAATCATGGCTCGCCACTCGTGTCCCCGGCTACAGCGCCACCAGACATTGCGCCGAGCCTTGGCTGTCACTTCATCCGGCCTGAGATCACCATTTAGTGTTGGGTGCCATTCCGCAGCGAGTTCAGGATTGTGAGAAGCCAGATCGTTCCCGAACCCTACCTTCTGATTTGAGCAATAGGGGCAGCCAGAGCGGGATTTGTTGGTTCTATTGGCAATGACAGCTTCCCACTCATGACCACAATCGCTGCCAACCCACCACACTTTGCGGTTGGAGCGAGGCGCTACCGCCGTGGGCTCGAGGCCGGCGTTTTTCGTTGGGTGCCATTCTTTTGCGAGATCCGGATAGTTGGAGGCAAGATCATTTCCGAACCCAATACGGACCCCAGCACAATAGGGGCAACCCGTGCCGGCCCGGCGGCTGTAGATTACAGCGTCCCAGTGGTGGCCGCATTCCCCGAGCCACCAAATCTTTCCTTTATAACCAGTCCACACAGAGGCTGGTTTTAGGTCACCGTTAAGAGTGGGATGCCACTCCGCCGCTAGGTCGGGCTCCGCTTCCTGCAGCGTGATGCTGCCCTTCTTCATCCCGGTTTGAGGGAGCGGCTGATCCAAGGACTTGCTCGAGGTTCGCGGTCGCATAGGCAGGACGAGATGGCTGTCGGTATGTTGCACTAGTCCCCCCATTGTGTTTCCTGAATCCTATCGAGGCGCCCTGCGTCTGATGCGAACCAGGGCGCCGGGTCGTGTCACACTCCGTGCGCGGACCCCAGCATGAGCCTGACTTGAGGGCGCCACCTCTGCGTGAGCTCCGCGGAATCCGAAGTTGTCGGCGTTGTGGTGAAGCAGGAGGTCAAGGGGCCACGGACGAGGCTGCACGAATTTCATCCATGGCTTTCACACTTCTGCACCGCGACCTTGGGCTCCCTCCTTCCGAGCTGGCGTTCGGTATGCTCCACAGTGCTACCGAGCGGCCGGTGACGGAAAAGGCGACCTCGATTGGAAGGAGAGGCTGCCTGACAGCCGTAATCCCAAGCACCTGAGGAGTTTGCCAAGGATGTTGCAGCCATGGTCAACGGTGGCGGAGTGATGATTGTCTACGGCGTGGCCGAAGACAGGGCCACCAGCGCGGCGAAGGACATACTTCACGTAAAGGCGTGGACGGATGCCATCGACCGGAAACTGAGGGGCTGGGCGTATTCCCGGAGCGACTGGACACGATCAGCGATTTCGAAATCAGCCTGCTGATAAGCGCCGGAGGCGACCTGCCCATATTCATCCGAACCTTCCAGAAGGGCGCCGACCACCTGCGTGACCGTGACCATGTGACCGGTATCAATAAGTTCTAGCCGGTGACCGGGGTTCTCTCCGCCAACATTGGTGACGACGAAGCATTGGAGTCGGTCCGCAGTCTGGCTCTGGACATCATGAACCAGGTCGGATCCATGGATTTGGGGAGGCGCTACCTTAAGGCCGAGCTTTGATCCGGGCGGCCTCTCATGGCACCCGGCCGAAAGGCGACACACCCAAGAGTGTCGCATTCTTGGATATTTCTAAAGTTCTCATGTAGGTTTTAGGTAGAAAACTACAGGAGGTTGCTTTGAAGAACGCGGTCGACGTCGAATGGTCGTTTCGTCGCTTTGGCGCCCACGGAAAGAGCCTTCCTGGGATCATCCTGACCACTCTTACGAACTGCCACAATGAGCATGCCGACGGCCAGGCGCTGATCAACTCGAAGCATAAGCGGTCCTACGGTCAGGTGAGCTACACCGTCCAGGAGAGGCTCGAGGATGCGCTGACGGGACTTGAGGGAGTTGAATTCAAGCGGCCCGGAAAGGGCAAGCCCAAGGTGCTCGTCGTCAACGGCACAGCTCTCGTTCCCTGGCGGTACTCTAGGCTGGCCACGGCTGACCTGCACCAGCAGAAGTATGGGACGTCGGATTCCCGGATCGGCACCTTTTCCATGCCTGTGGGCCCCTCACAGGGAATGCTCGACCTCGGCGACGGTGCCCGCGCCTCCCTGACGCCCGAGGAAATCGCACTCGTTGACGCGCTGGAAGAGCTGGAGGATTCCGAGTCGCTCAAGCATCACCCGGTAGTAGTCGTTGCCTATGCCAGCAACCATCAAGCCTTGCACCAAGCAGTGTGGGCTGATGCCCAGTTGGATGAGGACGGCGCGCTTATCCTGCAGAACACCCAGGAGCTCTTCCATGCGGACCCGGCGGATGCAGCAGCAAAGCCGGTGCCGAAGAGCTTCGATTCCGAGCCCCGCCGCGGCTTCAACCTGATGCCTAAGGAAGCATCCGGATCATGACCAGGCAGCTCACTCTGTTCTCAACCGAGGAATTGATGTCGTCCCAAGCTGTCCGAGATCACTTTGATCCTGCCAGGTTGACGCAGGCGCGGCGGTTGGCAGGGATTACCAAGCAAGCGCTGGGCGACGCGGTTGGTGTGTCAGGCGCTGCCATCGGCCAATACGAGGCCGGTGTGACGCCACGTCCTGAAGTATTGGGCCTGCTGGCCAAGGAGCTGGGACAGCCTGTTGCTTTTTTTGCCATGGGCAGGCCGATAGGAAAACTGGACGTCTCCCAGGCCCATTTCCGCAGTCTTCGCTCCACGCGCGCCTCGGAGCGGCTAAAGGCAACTTCCTTTGTCGAACAGGTGTGGGAAGCAACGTTCGCGCTCGAAAAGCGCGTGGCCTTCCCGGATGTGAATGTTCCGTTTAACGAAGCGGACAGCAGCATGTCGCCCATAGAAGCAGCCAGGGCTCTCAGAGCCTACTGGGAGGTGCCCAGCGGCCCGGTTCCCAACCTGGTGGAACTCATGGAGCGCAACGGCATCGTCGTTTCGGTTCTTACTCTACGCGGCGACGAAAACGAAACCGCGCGGGTGGATGCATTCTCTACGGCAGCACTGAACCGCCCAATCGTCGTCGTGACCCCCGAGAGGGCCCGTTCTGTCTACCGGCACAGGTTTACGTGCGCCCACGAACTTGGCCATCTCATCCTCCATCGCGAACTCGCTGTCGGGGACCCCCGGCAGGAACGCGAAGCTGATGCATTTGCTGCTGAATTTCTTATGCCGCGGGCCGAAATAGAGCTGGTTCTCCCTGCCACCATGAACCTTCCGCGGCTTGGCCAGATCAGCCAGACGTGGGGTGTGTCGGCCGAGGCCCTGGTGTTTCGCATGCAGGAGCTCAAGGGCGCCTCAGATGTTTCCGTCAGGCGTGCATACCAAAAACTAAGGTCAGGCAACCGGCAGGAGTCGTCCGTGGCGGACTTCCCGGGAGAAGTCCCGATGCTGCTGACCGAGGCAATGAATGTTGCTGAGAAAATCGGGTTTGCTGTGGCCGATCTGGCAAATGAGCTCAGGTGGGCTCCGGAACGCGTTCGGCAAGTGCTGGGACTTGTAGACGAGCGACCGAAGCTTACGCTGGTTCGCTGACGGGAAGCCCGGATTCGGGTAGGGACCTCAACAGTCCGGACCTTCGTTGAGGGGGCAGAAAGACGAGTATGCGCAGCGAAACAAGCATTGGGGGAGAACCTCCGCGGGAACGCGAACCCAGAGGACTTTCTGTGATGGCCGCACCTGCCGCGGCCCGCGCAGCAGGTGTTGATGTGCCACGCCCCCTGGGCCGGGACAAGGATGGGCGCCATGTCATCGAATTGGTCGAAGGCGTGTCCGCGCTGGACCAACTGCTGCTCGATCACAACGATCTCCTGCGCGTGGACCAG
Source organism: Arthrobacter sp. AK01 (assembly GCF_021109375.1). Lineage (NCBI taxonomy): Bacteria > Bacillati > Actinomycetota > Actinomycetes > Micrococcales > Micrococcaceae > Arthrobacter > Arthrobacter sp. AK01. Next base: position 12,804 of record NZ_JAJOHP010000083.1, on the reverse strand, counting down.
CTGATCCGTTGCTGAGAAGCGGAACCGACCTCGCACCGACAATCAGGACGCCCTCGCCACGCGGGGAAAGACCAGTCGCACCGACAGCCCGCTGATTTCCGACAGCATGACAAGGGCAGCAGCAGATGCCGGGTTATGGGACTAAGGCTCCATAGTTAAAGGGAGGAGCCCCAGTCGCTTGCAGTAGCAGAGGCGGATCTGGGGCGTTCCTCTTCAGCATAGCATCGTCATATGAGTCTGCAATCGTCGCCTGAAGATATTCATGGTTGGTTTTCCGAAGCCCGCATGCGCCCTTACCTCCTCGAAGCCGATGGGGACCATAAAACGGCGATCAACTTGTACAAGTGGAACGCCGAGCTTTCGGCAGCTTGCTTCGAAGTGATGTCACATCTCGAGGTTCTGATTAGAAATGCTCTTGACGGATGCCTTCAGGACTATATGAAAGAGGAGGCCTGCGGGATCCCCTGGTTCCTAATGCCAATCAACAGCGGGCCCACGCAGACCAGCATTTCGGCGTCCATCGATGCGACGAGATTGCGACTCCGCGCCCAGAAGAAGGAGATACGGCCGCAGATTATCGCCAACCTATCTTTTGGCTTCTGGACGAACCTCCTGGGCACGCCGCACGAGGAACTGTGGCGCCATGCCTTGCACTCGGCTTTCCCCCAATCCAGCGGAAAACGCAAGGATGTCGCGGCGGCTTGCAATAATCTCAGGCTTTTCCGCAACCGTCTGGCACATCCTGACTCCCTACTCGCTGTGGACGTCCCATTTCAGCTCCGAAAAATGTTGCTAGTAGCTGGGTGGATAGACCCGGACGCTAGACCTTGGCTCGAGTCCATCGAACGGGTCTCCTCCGTTTACAGTCGCCGCCCTACAAAGAAGTTCGACACGGTCGTTATCCCCGGTTCCCAGGCCTGGGATCTATATCAGAAGGAACATGTCTATGTTTGCCAAGCAGGACGCTCGTTCAGACAAGTTGACCGAATCGGATTCTACGCCGACAAAGAGGTAAAGGCGGAGGTCCCATTCATCACCAACCGCGTGGACAACGTTGATTGGAGCATTGCCGAGCAGCAGCGCTTGCTGGCTTCGGCCAAATCTGATGAGAAGCGCATGGGCAAAATCATGAAAGTAGCCCGGGACCTAGGGTGGACAGCTGGCCGCTATCAAGTCTTTCTTCTCTCTCGAGCTGGTGACCCGAGGCACAGAATCCTTCGCAAAGAGCTCAACCACCAGACCAGCGGCAGAGGAACTGCATTCGTCCAAAAACAACGTTACGTGTCGCTGCATGATCTCGAAATTGCCGCCACAACCGCCGATCTGCCTGGAAAGAAGACGTAGTGGGCGTCTTTGGCCCCCCGGGGCCACCCCCAGAGGTCGGTCAATAACGTCTGGCCCGAGGAACTAACCTCGCTTGATAACGCCGACGAGTTCTGAGCTGCCAAACGCTGCCCCCCCTTCCCCGGGCTACGAGGACGAAGACGGAGCTCCAAAAGGGTCCTTTTGATGAGCTTCGGACACATCTATGGCGGGCCTCGGCAGGCTGCCTACGAGTTGTTAGCATCAATAAGTGACCGACGTTTATGACCGCGTGCGGGCAGTCTTTGAAATCAGCTCAGACTTCCTGACAGAAAGCATCGAGCCGCCCGCTGAAAGTCTTTTCGGAAGAGACGCGGCCCTGGTCGGATTCCGAACCTATGACATCGTCCGCACGCGCTGGTCTACGGGGGTAACCAACCTCAAAGTTGCCGCTGATATGTCTCAAGCGCACGCCACTAGCCTCCTTGGCACACATCTGGTTGCGCTCCGCTCAGCATTGCTCTCCACAGCCAGAGGACTGTGGATCCTCTCGTCTTTTGAACCAGAAGAACGGGTGGCCCGTGCAGCTGGCGTTGTAATGGCCGACCGACGACGTGGCCGCGAAGCTATGCAAGCTGCTAGCGAGGCCGCGACAGATCCCGGTTTCTCACGAGTCGCAGGGCGCCTCGAGCAAGCTCGAAGGAAGATTGAGGAAGAGCTGCAGCGAGCCGGCATTTCTCCCATCAGGCCTCCATCTGAGACTCAGCTGGTCATCCATCTCGGTAACAAAGTGGACGATTATTACGGCGGCGCTGGCAGGTCCAAGCAGGATGCACTTGTCCTCTGGAGTGCTTCAAGCAGTCTTTCTCATGGGGAGAGCTGGTTTGCCGAGCTGGGCAAACCCATCGCAAAGATAGTTACTGACCGATCCCTGGACGTTGTCTGCAGTGGCCTGAACCTCCTGTGGCAGTGTTCGCTCACTGGGCTCACCACTGGCGTTCGCTTCCCTTGGTTCCCAGACACGATGGCGGATCCGCCCGGCTGAGACACCGCTTCTGCCCACGGCCGTCCCGCCCAAAGTGACTTGCCTCCGATGTCGACAACGGGACCGTTTTAGGGTACGGCAGACGCCCTCACGGGCCCACCGCAAAGGCCGATTTCGCATCACTCCGGGGGTTGTTACCGTCAACATTCCGTTTCTGGCGCGTTTACGCACTGAAGCCATGGATGCCTGCTGGTGACTCGGGGATCTCCAGTTCCAGTCTGGACGGCAGGGTGTACACGGGCCATTCAACTGATGCACGGAGATGATTGGGCCAGAAAGCCGTCAGCTCTGGCAAGCGACCGGTAACAACCTGGGCACAGAACCCGAGGTCAGGATCCTGCCCAGCCATATGCGCCCAAAATTTCTCCATTACTACGGGAAGGCTGGAAACCACGGACATCGACCGACCTCCCAGAACGGGATGTTCGGTCCTGACAAAGGATCCTTTAAATTCGACCCCTCTCGTAAAGGCTTCGGTCAATCCGTAAGGCTCTGTACCGGGGTCGCGATGTCCAAGCAGACCGTCTCATTTCGATTTTCTCAATGTTGATGAGTTCGCACCTTTAGCGAGATTGTGGGAGGTTTGTTCATTCTTGATGTCGCTGTTCTGACGGGGCGCGAACCCGTCAACGGGTCGGTTCACCTACGACCGCACGCACCGATCGCGTCAGCGGTCGAATTGCGACTGATCGTCAGGCATGGCCGGTTTCCATACTCCGGCTAAGCTGAGGAGCGCCGCTGGGCATGCCACGGCAATTGTGCAGAAGCCGCAGAATCGCTCGCGGAAGGATAATCGAATGGCTCGGCCGACAGTTCAGGACGTCGCGAGGACTGCTGGCGTGTCCGTAGGCACGGTGTCGCGTGTCTTGAACGGGAGCCTGGCTGTCAGTGAGGGGGCAAAGGAGAAAGTCAACGCCGCCATAAAGGAGCTCAGCTATCGTCCTCTTGCTTCGGCAAGGGATCTCCGAAGAGACCGCACAATGCGGGTCCTAGCACTCGCCAAGAACCTGGACTCCCTCGTGATCAGCGAAGTCTTTCGGGGTGTAGGAGACGCGGCCGCGGACTCCGGCTACGTCAGCCTCATCGCAGCAACCGACGGAGACCGGGACCGCGAACAGCAACTAGTGGACATGCTCAGGAACGGATCAGTAGACGGTCTGGTGATCTTTTCGCCGACGATGCCGGACGAGGAAGTCAACGTTGTCGCCGAGCAACTGAGCGTGATCCAGGTCTGTGAAATCGTCGATGCCGAGGCGGCATTCGGGGTGTCCATCGATGACCGTCAGGCAGCCTACGACATCACCAAACATCTGATCGACACGGGCGCCAAGAAGCTGGCCATGCTCGCGCATAGAGGAGCCCGCTCGGGCCGGCTGCGTGAAGAAGGATTCCGCCAGGCACTCGCGGAAGCAGGCTTGGAAGATGATCAGATCCTGCTCGGTAAAGGGAATTTCGGGTTCCGTGCCGGTCGCCGCCTAACCCAGAAACTCCTGGAAACGAAAGACCTTCCGGACGCAGTTTTCTGCGGCACGGACGTAGTTGCAGCCGGCTGCGTCCGTGAACTCACCGACGCCGGACTACGAGTTCCACATGACATCGCCGTAGCTGGTTTCGACGATTCGGCCCAGGCAGAAATGTGCGTTCCGGAGCTGACCACTGTTAGGCAGCCGGCCTACGAAATGGGCCGCGTAGCCTTCGCTGAGCTCCTCGATCGCATGACAGTCCCAGGGGAACATCGCAAGGGAAGAACCTTTCTCCCGCACGAACTCGTCATCAGGGACTCCACCAAATAAAGAGGGTTGACAGCCCTCCGTGGTCCCTGTCACACTACTTTGGAATCGATTCCACGGCCGCGAGGCCGATTCTTTTGAATACTTTTGGAATCGATTCCATGGATCACAAGAACCACCGGCAAAGAAGCCACCCTCAGAACGCGGGACAGTCCGAACGCGCACTGAACTCCGCCGCCCACAGACCCCAAAGGAGCCACTTGTGGACTTGAACCGACCTGCTTTCCCGCTCCAGAGCCAGGACAAAGCAACGCCCCGCAACCGAAAAGCTCTGGCAGCGACCGCAATAGCCGCAGCCCTCCTCCTCAGCGCGTGCAGCGGGGGAGCCGCGCCCCAAGGTGCCGAGCAAGCGGCAGCTGCCGATCCGGCGTCGGGCGCTAATGCCAGCGGTGCCGTGAACATCTGCGGCGTCAAGGACGCGAGCGGGATCTATAAGGGCACGGCGGAGGCGTTCACGAAGGCGAACGGCAAGGTCACGGCCAAGTACACCGAGATCGGCGCCACCACGGATGAAGCCCGCACGCAGATCGTGCAGCGGCTCGAGGGCAAGTCCACCGAGTGCGACCTCTTCGTCACGGACGTCATCTGGACCTCCGAGTTCGCCTCCCAAGGCTGGCTGCTGGACCAGACAAAGCTGGTGGAAGCCAACAAGGACCGGCTCATTCCCTCCACTGTGGAAACCACGAAGTACCAGGACAAGTACTGGGGCTCGCCGTTCTTCACCAACGCCGGGTTGATCTACTACCAGAAGGACAAGGTGGCCAAGCCCGACTCCTGGCAGCAGCTCTACGCGGAAGCCGCCAAGGCTCCCGGCAACGGGTACGTCTACCAAGGCAAGCAGTATGAGGGCCTCACGGTGAACTTCCTCGAAATGCTCTACAGCGCAGGCGGCGAAGTTCTCAACGACCAGGGCGACGTCATCATCGACTCCAAGGAAACCCGCGACGTCCTCAACTTCATGAGCGACGGACTCAAGAACGGCTCAGCCGACCGCGCCGTCCTCACCTACAACGAAGACCCCGCCCGCCTCGCCTACGAGTCCGGCGACTTCGGATACCAGCGCAACTGGCCGCACGTCTACCGTCTGCTCAACGCGACACCGCTGGCGTCCAGCTTCGCGGTTGCACCGCTGCCGGCATGGGAAGGCGGCAAGGCCTCCGGCGTGCTGGGCGGCTGGAACCTGGCAATCTCGGCGCACTCCACCAACCAGGCCGGGGCTGTCGCGTTCATCGACTTCGCCACCACCCCGGACTGGCAGAAGCACGTGGCCATGGACTACTCGCAGGCACCTGTGAATGAAGCGGCCTACTCTGACGCAGCGGTCCTCGAGAAGATGCCGTTCGCCACTGAACTCCTCGCCTCCGTGAAGGGTGCCAAGCCGCGCCCGATCTCCCCGGTCTACCCGCAGATCTCGCAGGCGATCTACAAGAACGTCTACGCTGTCCTCTCCGGCACCGCCTCCACCGAGGAAGCAGTGCAGAAAATGGCTGAAGAAATCACTGCCGCCAAGGCGAGCTTCTGATCATGGCCATCAAGACACTCCTACCGGGCCGCAGCCCTAGCAGCGCAACGGCCCGCCCCGTCAGCGGCCGCGACCGCGCCGAACGCAAGCTCGCCTTCCGCATGACCGCCCCATCGCTGGTCATCATGGCCCTGGTGGCGGCAGTCCCCATCGGCTACGCGATCTGGCTCTCGCTGAACCAGTACAGCGTCCGCACGGCTGGCCTGTCCCGCTTTGTCGGCCTGGAAAACTACATCAACGCCCTCGCAAGCCAAGAGTGGTGGGCGGCATTCGGCCAGACCTTCCTCTTCGCTGGCCTCTCCGTCAGCCTGGAACTCATCCTCGGCACGGCCATGGCGCTCCTGCTCAACCTCGCATTCAGGGGCCGCGCCGTCCTGCGCACCGTGGTTCTGCTGCCGTACGCGATCATCACCGTGGTCAGCGCCATCACCTGGCAAACGATGTTCCAGCCCAACATGGGCCTGGTAACCAACGTCCTCTCCACGCTGGGACTGCCGGGCGGCGACGTCGTCTGGCTCGGTGAGCACGGCTACGCGATGGCCGTGATCGTCATGGCCGACGTCTGGAAGACCACGCCCTTCGCGGCGCTCATCATCCTGGCCGGCCTGCAGGTTATCTCCGCCGAAACGTACGAGGCCGCGGAACTCGACGGCGCCAGCAAATGGCAGACCTTCGTGAACATCACCCTGCCGCTCCTGCGTCCGGCGATCGTCCTCGCCGCGATCTTCCGCACCATGGATGCCCTCCGCGTCTTCGACCTGCCGTTCGTCCTCACCCGCGGCGCCAACGGCACGGAATCCATGTCCATGCTCGCCTACACGCAACTGCGCGAAAACCGGTTGGTGGGTGAAGGATCGGCGCTGTCCATCCTGACCTTCCTCACCGTCATGGTGGTCTCGGTCATCTACGTCCGCTTCGCAGGCGGCAACATCCGCGACGTCGCGAAGGAGGAACAATGAGCACGCTGACTGCAGAACGCCCGACGCCGGAACTCGCCACGCGCCCCAAGGCGCCAAAGCGTCGCTTGCGTGGGGAATCGAAACTCCACCCGTTGGTGTGGGTATTCGTGGTGGCCGTCATGGCTTTCTCGCTGATCCCGTTCTACTGGCTGGTCAACACCTCGCTTAAGAAGGGTGCGAGCCTGTCCCAAGGTGAGCTCTTCCCGAGCCAGCCGACACTCGAGAACTATCTGGTGGTCTTCCAGAACCCCGAGTTCCTCCTGGCCTTGCGCAACTCGGTGATTATCGCCGTCGTGACTACAACAGTGGCGCTGGTGTTCGCGTCCTTCGCCGCCTATGCGCTGGCCCGGCTCAAGATGCGCCGCAAGGCGATGATCCTGACGCTGATCCTCTCGGTGACCACGTTCCCGGCCATCGCCATCGCGGCCCCGATGTTCTCCATCTGGCGCGAGATCGGCCTGTATGACACTTTGCTGGGCCTCATCATTCCGAAGCTGACGTTCGCGTTGCCGCTGGCCATTTACACGCTGACATCGTTCTTCAAGGAGATTCCGCGTGAGCTGGAGGAATCCGCATACATGGACGGCGCCACACCGTTTGTCGCCTTCCGCAAGGTCATCCTTCCGCTGGCCGTCCCCGGCTTAGCGACGACGGCGATCCTGGTGTTCATCTCGGTCTGGAACGAATTCCTCCTGGCCGTCACCCTGACCACCTCACCCGAAGCCCGCCCAGTCCCGGTGGCGATTGCGTTCTTCAGCGGAACCAGCGAGTTCGAGCAACCATTGGGCACCATCAGCGCCGCATCGGTGATCATCACCATTCCGTTGGTCATCCTCGTGTTGCTGTGCCAGAAGCGCATTGTTTCGGGCATGACGGCCGGCGCCGTCAAGGGCTAACCCCAAACCACAACTAGAAACCCAGAAAGAACAGGAACAACGTGAGCATTCAGCAGCAGGCCCCGTCCACAACCCTCAAGGTGGGAGTTGTGGGCATCGGTTGGGCCGGCCAGCAGCACCTTAAGGCGTACAGCACCATTCCCGGCGTCGAGATTGTCGCCGTCGCGGGCATGGAAGCTGACCTTCTTGCCCAGCTGAAGGAGGAATACAGCATTCCCCACGCCTTCGCCCGTTGGGAAGACATGATCGAGCTCGAAGGTCTCGACGCCGTCAGCGTCGCCGTGCCGACGTTCCTGCACGCGCCGATCGCCATTGCGTCGCTCGAGCGGGGACTGCATGTGCTGAGCGAAAAGCCCTTGGCGCGCAACGCCGTCGAAGGTCAACAGATGGTGGAAGCCGCCCGCAAGGCAGGCCGCGTCCTGGACGTCGCGTTCAACCACCGCCGCCGCGGCGACATCCAGGCGCTCAAGGAAGTGATCGACGCCGGGACGCTGGGTCGCCCGTACTACGCCAAGGCGTCATGGCTCCGGCGCCAAGGCATTCCGATGCTGGGCAGTTGGTTCACGAACCCGGAACTCGCCGGCGGCGGCCCGCTGGCTGACATCGGCGTGCACGTCCTGGACTACTCGCTGCACCTGCTGGGTGAGCCCAAGGTACTGTCCGTCTCGGCGTCGACGCACTCCGAACTCGGCCCGCGCGGCCTCGGCGGCAACGCCCGCTACACGGCGTCGAACTCCAGCCACAAGTTTGAAGTGGAGGACTTCGCGTCCGCGTTCATCCGGCTTGAAGGCGGCGGTACCTTGATCCTGGAAGCGGGATGGGCCACGTACCGCGACGAGCGGGACCTGATGGACTTCACCGTTTACGGGACCGACGGCGGGGCGGACTTGCGCTCGGTCGGCGCCTCCGAGAACCCGGTAGCGGACGTCCACGTCTTCACCGAGAAGGACGGCGAGAACGCCGACTTCGAGGTGGTGGCCGAACCCGGGCGAGCCCACCAGGCCGTCGTCGACGATTTCATTGCCGCCGTGCGCGGCGGCGAGACCGTGTGGGGAAGCCACGACGGTTCGCTTGCCCTTAGCCGCGCGCTCGTGCTCGATGCCTGCTACAAATCCGCCCTCGAACAACGTGAAGTGGTGCTCTGAAATGTCTGATTCAAAACTGAAGGTCGTCGTCTGGAACGAAGCCGTCCACGAGGCCCGCAACGAGCCTGCGACCATCGGCGAGATGTACCCGGCAGGGATTCACGGCGCTATTGCGGCCGGGCTCCGGGGGTACTACCCGGACTCCGAAATCTCGACAGCAACGCTGGCCGATCCCGAGCACGGACTCTCCGAGGAAGTCCTGGAGCAGGCCGACGTGCTGCTGTGGTGGGGGCATATCGCGCATCAGGAAGTCAGTGATGAAGTGGTGGAGCGCGTGCAGCGCCACGTCCTCGGCGGCATGGGCCTGGTGGTCCTGCACTCGGGGCACTTCGCCAAGATCTTCACCCGATTGCTGGGGACCACCTGCTCGCTGAAGTGGCGCAACGAGGGCGAACGCGAGCTCGTATGGACGGTCAAGCCTTCGCACCCGATCGCCGCTGGAATTGAAAGCCCCATCGTGATTCCGCAGCAGGAAATGTACGGCGAACTGTTCGACATTCCGGAACCCGATGACCTGATCTTCATCAGCTCGTTCACCGGGGGAGAGGTGTTCCGCTCCGGCGTGACGTTCTCGCGCGGCAAGGGCCGGATCTTCTACTTCAGCCCCGGCGACCAGGAATACCCGGTGTACCACCAGCCACAGATCCAGAAGGTCATCGCCAACGGTGTCGGCTGGGTTGCCCAGCCCGGTGTCTTCCGCGAAGCGCCCGAGGTCTCCAACCCTTCGCGGGGCTGGTTCGAGGCTTAAAGACGATGAACACTCCTCTTCCTAGTGGACGTCCGTTGGGCGTGGCTGCCATCGGTTACGCCTTCATGGGGAAGGCCCACTCGAACGCGTGGCGGAACGTGGCCAGCTTCTTCGACGTCCCGGCCGTCGAACAGAAAGTGCTGGTTGGCCGGGACGCCTTGGCGGTGGCCGAGGCCGCTGCCAAGTACGGTTGGGCCGAGTCAGCCACGGACTGGCGTTCCGTGATTGCGCGGGACGACATCGACATTGTGGACATCTGCGCACCGGGCTGGATGCACGCGGAGATCGCTCTGGAAGCTCTGGCTGCCGGGAAGCATGTGCTCGTGGAGAAGCCGCTCGCCAACACTCTGGAAGAGGCCGAGTTGATGGCTACCGCCGCAGTGTCGGCGCGGGACCGTGGTGTGCAATCGATGATCGGCTTCAACTACCGCCGCGTCCCTGCACTCGCATTGGCCCGCGAACTGATTGCCGAAGGACGTCTCGGAACTGTGCGGCACGTCCGTGCCGCCTACCTGCAGGACTGGCTTTCCGACGTCGAAACCCCCATGAGCTGGCGGCTCCGCAAGGAGACGGCCGGCTCCGGAGCGCTGGGCGATATCGCCTCCCACGCCATCGACCAGGTCCAGCACCTCACCGGGCAGACCGTCACTGAAGTGACGGGGACGCTGCGGACCTTTGTGACCGAACGCCCCGGTGCCGCTGGGCTGGAGAAAGTGACAGTCGACGACGCCGCGTGGGCCACCTTGGGTCTGACCGGCGGCCTCAGCGCGTCGGTAGAAGCGTCACGAGTGGCTACCGGGCAGAAGAACTCTTTGAAGATTGAGATCTACGGGTCTTTGGGTTCGTTGACGTTTGATCTGGAGAACCTGAACGAGCTCGGTTTCCTGGACGCGACGCTTCCCGTGCGGGAGCAGGGCTTCCGGCGGATCCTGGTCAACGAGCCCGAACACCCGTACGTCGATGCGTGGTGGCCACAGGGCCACGTCATCGGTTGGGAGCACACGTTCACGCACCAGATCCGGGACTTCCTGCTTGCCGTTCGCGACGGCAGCGAGCCGTCGCCGTCGTTCGATGACGGGCTGCAGATCCAGCGGGTGTTGGCTGCCGTCGAAGAGTCGGCACGGAACAGGAGCACCGTGACGGAGGTTCGATCTACGGGCGAGATCAGCGACCCCAGATGCCCTCGTAACCAGAGTTATTTAGAGAAACAGGGTTGTCTAGAGGTCTCAGGCTAGGGACCCGCGTTGGAGTATTAAGGGGAGCCCGGACAGTATCTAAGCCCGTCGGGAATTGCGGCGAGAAGTTATTCCAGCATCGATAGCCATAGCGGCTGCCGCTACAACGAAACCGATAACGAGTGCAGGCAATACGCCGTAGATCGGCCAGAATACAGCGAAAGAGATGAATCCGGCCAGGAAGATGATGATAGTGCGACGCATTCGAGGAGTCACTTTCATGGGATGACGCTACCACGGCAGTTTTGTCGTGGTAGCGCCATATCGGTTCAATTTCAGCTAGTGGCCGCGCCCCAGACGCCGCTGACGAACGCCCAGAACCCGCCTACCGCCATCGCGCAGTAGAAGGAGTTGTCGCTGCACCACTGGTTGAGGTCAAGCTCAGTTCGCGGGGGTTGGTCAGCGACCAGCTGCACCATATTGACGGAGCCAACGTTGTATCCGTCCCGGTATCCTGTCAATGTTCCGTCGCACGTGTAAGGGTCCCGCCCGTTCCAGACAGTCGTTCCCCAACTGCTTGAGCAAAAATAGTCAACACCGCCAGTCGAGGCCTGTGCAGGCGCAACTGCTAGGGGCGTTAGGGCTGCCCCGAGGGCCACGCCCGAAGCCAAAAGGGCATTCCTAAGCCCGGACTTTTTCACTTTGGGTGTACCCACGGGCAACTGCGATATCTGAACTTTCGTCCTCATGATTTCCCCCTCATCGAAGGAGGGCCAACGGCCCAATTCTCTTTTGTCTCAAAGCCGTATTGCCTTGATTCGACGAATTTAGGTGGGATTTCGATTCGCTCTACAACGCTGTAGGAGGTACCTTTCCTACATGGTTAGCTGGGGGCAGGCCGGAGATCGAAGCAGTATCAGACGTGCATTGGTAGTGTTCGCGGTGTTAGCGGTCCTTAGGAAAGGGCCGGCTCATGCATATGAGATGACGCAGCGGTTGCGAGAAGCGCACGAGCTCCTTGCGTGTGAAAGCGACTTGTACGCCCTAATGGGGCGACTAGGTCGTCAAGGCTTGGTTCGGCACAGGTGGGAGTTGTCACCGAATGGCCCGCCTCGCAAGCGCTATGAGCTGACGGCAGCCGGGCATGACGCGTTGGAGCAGCGACACTCAACTTGGAAAGAATTAAGGGCTGCGCTGCTCGACTTATTGGAAGTGGATTCGCCTGCCAGCACTAAATCCCCATTCCAGCAACGGAAGTCTGACTAGGGTAAGTTCTCGGCATACTGAAACCATGAACCAGCCGCAGCCGTGCGGCCTGAAAGCTGCTCGCTGGCTCGCCGACGCCTTCCTCGACCACGATGGCGGGTGTAGCAGATGCTTGAGACCCCTAGTGCGAACCCGGTCGCGTTGAGTCCGCTTCGCGGCGAATGATTGCCAGGCTGTGCCGATGTGAAGTTCAGGCGAAGTCCGGGAGTCACGAGGCGAGTTTCGCGGCGCTGAATCGATTGTGGTGTTTTGTAGCGTGCAAGAAGTTCCCGCAGCTCCCGCACTTGGGCTGAGAACAGCCCCGCGGCGTTACGATCCATCGGGGACAACGGTGGAGCCGGATTTCTGTCCGAACTCCCGGCTGGCCATGTCAGCGAACGTCCGGTAGGTCAGCCGCTCGGCATTGACGGGAGGTGACACGTCTCCGAACAGGACGCCATCGTGTCCTCGGTCTGCCACGGGTACTTCGGATTGCTCAACACCAGGCTTTCGGACGGCAGCCTCCTCGTTGGGGGCCGGAAAGTAACCGGCTTCGCGTGGCAGGAAGAAGTGCTGGCTCGGGTCGACAAGCTCGTGCCGTACAACGCGGAGGAAGAGATGAAAGAACGCGGAGCACTCTATGAGAAAGCCCTGCTCCCGTTCGTCTCCTACGCCATTGCTGACGGTAACCTCGTCACGGGCCAGAATCCTGGATCGGCCAAAGCGACTTCCCAGAAGGTTGCGGAACTTCTCTAAAGCGTTTGGCGGGATAGTCCGAGAGGCGCGTGCCGGCGTCGTGGTCCCCTTTGGTCCGGTGGCGCTGCGAATAACAGCACCTGTACAGACCGCGAGGGGGGGGGGGGCGGGGGGGGGGGGGGGGGGGGGGGGGGGGGGGGGGGGGGGGTTGGGGTAGGGGGGGGGGGGGACGCGGGGGGGGGGGGGGGGCCCGCGGCGGGGGGGGCCCCCCCGCCCCGGCC
>NZ_JAJOHP010000082.1:0-18153 GCF_021109375.1 Arthrobacter sp. AK01 | reverse complement strand
CCCACCACACACGGGGGTGCATGACAGAACTGGCATAAATTTCAACCAATCAATAAAACAATCGGTATCAACAAACTTGGCACACTATTGAGTTCTCAAACAACAGACACACCCGGCACCACCCACACCCCACAGGGTCCAGGATCGCTCCGGAGCAACTTTTCAAACTTACACGCTGCCTGCCTCCGGGTCAAATCGGTGAACTTGACTTGATTTTCCTTGCGGTTTCTTGTCAGCTTCACCGTCCTCCACTGGGGAGCAGCGCGGGTACTAACTATACCCCTACTCGGCCGGGATGGCAAAACCGCTCAGCGACATGCCTCTTCGTTCGAGAAAAATCCCCGGAAACAAAGGGAAGAGGGCCCGGAGCGCGTGGCTCCGGACCCCTCACGGCCTACTGAATCCCCCTAGGAGCCAAGTCTCTACTCAGCTGGCGTGAACCAGGAAGCGCCAAGAGGCGGAAGCGTGATGGTCAACGCTGCGGGCTGACCGTCGGTCCCTGGCGCCGAAGCCTTCAGCGATCCCGCATTGACCACACCCGAACCGCCATACGTTTCAGAGTCGGTGTTCAGGACTTCCCTCCACTCCCCAGAAGACGGAACTCCCAGGATGTAGTCCTGGTGCGGGCCGCCTGAGAAGTTGACGGCGCATACCAACGGCTTGCCGTTGTGATCCCAGCGAATGAACGTCAGGACGTTGTGGTCCGCATCCCCGCCATTGATCCACTGGAAACCACCGGCCTCGTTGTCCCGTTCGTAGAGGGCCGGCGTGGACGAGTAAATCCCGTTCAGGTCCTTGACCAGCAGCTGGAGTCCCCGGTGGGCGGGAATGTCGGCGAGGAACCAGTCCAGTCCATATTGCTCGGACCATTCGGCCTCCTGTCCAAACTCGCTGCCCATGAAGATGAGCTGTTTGCCCGGGTGTGCCCACTGGTAGGCGAAGAAGGCCCGGAGGTTTGCCAGCTGCTGCCAACGGTCACCAGGCATCTTCCGGAGCATCGAACCCTTGCCGTGAACTACCTCGTCGTGGCTGATGGGCAGCAGGAAGTTCTCCGTGAAGGCGTAGACCATGGAGAACGTGATGGTGCCGTGATGCCATTTGCGGTTGATGGGGTCTTCGGAGATGTACTTCAGGGAGTCGTGCATCCACCCCATGTTCCACTTCAGGCCGAAGCCCAGGCCTCCGTGGTTGGTGGGGGCGGTTACCCCCGGGAACGCGGTGGATTCCTCGGCGATGATGATGGCGCCCGGGTGCGACTTGTAAACCGTCGCGTTGACTTCCTGCATAAAGGAAATAGCTTCGAGGTTTTCGCGTCCGCCGAACTTGTTGGGCCGCCACTGTCCTTCCTCACGGGAGTAGTCCAGGTAGATCATGGAGGCCACGGCGTCCACGCGCAGGCCATCGATGTGGAACTCCTCCAGCCAGTACAGCGCATTGGCCACCAGGAAGTTCCTGACCTCGCTGCGTCCGAAGTCGAAGATCAAAGTTCCCCAGTCGGGGTGCTCGCCGAGTGCGGGGTCGGAGTGCTCGTACAGCGGCTGGCCGTCAAACTGTGCCAGCGCCCAGGAATCCTTGGGGAAGTGGGCTGGTACCCAGTCCAGGAGGACGCCAATGCCCGCCTGGTGCAGCGAGTCCACCAGGAACCGGAACTCATCCGGGTGCCCGAACCGCGACGTCGGCGCGAAGTAGGACGTCACCTGGTAGCCCCAGGATCCGCCGAAGGGGTGCTCCGCCACCGGCATGAACTCAACGTGCGAGAAGCCAAGCCATGTGACGTATTCCACGAGCTCCTTGGCCAGTTCTTTGTAGCCAAGGCCCAGGCGCCACGAGCCCAAATGGACTTCGTAGACGCTCATGGGTGAGTTATGCGGGTCCTTCTGAGCGCGGGCACTCATCCATTCCGCGTCCTTGAAGCGGTAGCTGGGATCCACGACGCGTGAGGCGGTCAGCGGCGGAACCTCGGTGCCGAAAGCCAAGGGATCGGCCTTCTCTACCCAGTGACCTCCCTTGGTGAGGATCTCGTATTTGTAGCACGCCCCTGCTACAACACCCGGAATGAACAGTTCCCAGACGCCGGACGAACCCAGCGAGCGCATTCCATGCGAGCGCCCGTCCCATCCATTGAAGTCGCCCTTAACCCGGACAGCCTGGGCGTTCGGTGCCCAGACGGCGAACGAGACCCCATCTACATCGCCGAGCGCGGAACTGTAGTGCTGCACGTGGGCACCGAGGACGTCCCAAAGGCGTTCGTGGCGACCTTCACCGATGAGGTGCAGGTCCACCTCACCTACGGTAGGCAGGTAGTGGTACGGGTCATCGATGGTGACCGGTTCGGCGTCGTACACCACTTCCAAACGGTAGTCCGGCACGTGGCCGGCCTGCAGCGGTTCCAGGACGGCAACCCACACGCCATGCGCTTCGTGAGTCATTTCCGTGCGGCCGGTTTCGGTCACCACCACCACGGACTTGGCGAGGTGCTTCACCGTTCGGATGGTGACGTGGCCGTGGTCGTCCAGATGTGCGCCGAGAACAGAGTGCGGCGCATGGTAGGCGCCGGCTGCCACGCGTTCCAAGGTCTCGGTGTCCACATGCAGTGGGACTCGCGGCCGTTCGGTGCGTGCAGAGCCAGTCATGTCTTTACCTTCCGCTATAGCTGCCGCATGCTTGCCGCGGCTTGAGTTGTCGAGGATTTTTCGCGATGCATTCACCGGTATGGACAGCCAGTCGGGCCGGTTCCGCAGCTCGTAAACCACCTCGTATAAAGCCTTGTCCAGCCACAATGCCACAAAGAGCGGCGAGCGGCGGTCTATGGTTCCGGGAGTGACTTCGATGTACCCCTCAAGGAACGCTTCTGCGCACTCGTCCACCCAGGAGTCGGGAACCTTGGCGTTCGCATTTTCGCGCGTCGCGGCACCGGCAGCGTAGTCGAACGAGCGCAGCATGCCCGTGACATCGCGGAGGGGAAGATCGGGAGTATTACGTTCATCGATGGTCCGTAGCGGCTCGCCCTCGAAGTCGAGGATCGCCCAACGTTCCGGCTGCCCCTCGGCGCCGGGAACCAAAAGGATCTGCCCCAGGTGCAGGTCACCGTGCACACGCTGCAACCGGCCAACGTCCCGGGGATCCAGAGCCGCCAGCAGCTCTTCCAGATTGTCGTCATAAGGCCCGACGGCGGATGCGGCTTCTGCCCACGACTGGCGGACGCGCCGGACAACAGTTGCGATGATGTCCGGGCCCTGTTCCTGGCCGTCCTGGATTCCAAAGGTTTGCGCGAGCCTGGCGTGGACCGTGGCAGTGGCCGCCCCCAGCCCACGGGCCTCGGCGGTGAAGTCCTTGCCGGCTGCTGCGGCCTCTACTGCCAACCGCCAGGCGTCCAATCCACCGACCAGGAATTCGTGGGCTACAGTCAGCTCGCCAGTCGCCGCTGCTGTACCGTTCGACGCCGGCCCGTCCCACGAGCCCGTGATCCAGCCGAGCGTCGCGGGAACCTCACTGGTCCCGGCTGCGGTCAGGGCAGCGCCCAGTTCAACCTCGGGATTCCTGCCAGCCGCCAGCACTCGGAAGATCTTCACGATCGCCGCCGAATGGCCGTCGTCGATGATGACGGACGTGTTGGACTGCTCCCCGGACAGAACGCGTACGGAGGTGGGTGTTTCCGGGAGCGCGACGCGTCCACGCGTCAGGTGCCCCTGGGCGAGTCCCACCAGGCCCTCGCTGCGCATCAACTCCAACCAGGCGGCGACGAACCCGGCGTCGAAGACGGCGTCGTAGATCAGGTGGAGGCCCGAATCGTCGGTAAACTCACCCACCAAGGCGGCCGGAGCGTCCACCAGCGGTTGGCTCCGATAGCTCAACGGAACCTGGACCACGTCGGTCCGGGGACCGCCGTCGGCCGTCCGGTAGGTCACGGCCAGCAGCACCACCTCAAAAGCAGCGTCACCGCCAGTGCCCGGGAGGCTGAAACCGCCCACCTGCTCCAGCGCAAAATCGGGGCTATTGACCGGGAACCAGCGCTTGCCTGGAAGCCAGTTACGGAGAAGTCCTTCAACGGAGGGGTTCAAGTTGTCCTTGCTCATCTCATCCTTTGGAGGTCACCACGGGAATCGCCTGGGTAAAAGGCGACGAGGGATTGGAAAAGGCCGAGCGGACCCTCAGCCAGTAGAAGCTGTGGCTGCCCAGCATCACGGTCAGATGACCGTTGTCGCCGACGGCCGGGAAGGGCTGGCCGCCGAAAATATCGCGCAGGCCGCGGCCTGCGAACTCAGGGATGTCCAACGTTGCCGCCACGGGGTGCTGGGAGAGGTTGAAGACGCACAGAATGGTTTCGGCGTCCTCCCCCTCAGGGTTGCCCGCCGGCAGTTCCCGAACGTAGGCAAGCACCACCTCGTGGTCCGCTTCAATGTGCCGGAAACCGCCCAAACCAAACACCGGGTGGTTCTTGCGCACGCTGAGGATCTGCCGGGTCCAGCGCAACAGTGAACCCGAGTGGGCGGCCTCGGCTTCAACGTTGACCATGCTGTAGTTGTAGACGAGCGACTGGATGACCGGAAGGTACAGCTTGCCCGGATCGGCCCCCGAGAAACCGGCGTTTCGGTCCGGGTTCCATTGCATTGGAGTGCGGACGGCATCGCGGTCATCGAGCCAGATGTTGTCTCCCATGCCGATTTCGTCCCCGTAGTACAGGAAGGGACTGCCGGGCAGGGAGAGCAGCAGCGCGTTGATGAGCTCGATCTCCGAGCGGGAGTTGTCCAACAGAGGCGCCAAACGTCTCCGGATGCCGATGTTGGCACGCATCCGGGGATCGGGGGCATACCAGCCCAGCATGGCGGCGCGCTCCTCCCCCGGCACCATCTCCAAGGTGAGTTCATCGTGGTTCCGCAGGAAAGTTCCCCACTGGGCCCCCTTGGGAATTTCCGGGGTGTCGCGTAAGGTCTCGATGATAGGCGCGGCCTTCTGGTCCCGGAGTGCGTAGTAGAGCCGCGGCATGATGGGGAAGTGGAACGCCATGTGGCATTCGGGCGCTTCCTCGGTACCGAAATACTCCACCACTTCATGCGGGGGCTGGTTGGCCTCGGCAATGATCACCCTGCCGGGATAGTTCGCGTCCACCATGCGCCGTAGGTCCTGCAGGAACGTGTGCGTTGCCGGCAGGTTCTCGCAGTTGGTGCCGTCTTCCTCGAACAGGTACGGAATGGCGTCGGCCCGGAAGCCATCGATCCCTTGGTCCAGCCAGAACCGGACCACGTCATAGAGGGCCTCGATGACCTTGGGGTTCTCGAAGTTCAGGTCCGGTTGGTGGCTGAAGAAACGGTGCCAGAAGAACTGCCGCCGGATGGGATCGAACGTCCAGTTCGATTCCTCGGTGTCAACGAAGATAATGCGGGCGTCCTGGTACTTCTCGTCGGTATCGCTCCACACATAGAAATCGCCAAAGGGACCTGTGGGATCCTTGCGGGATTCCTGGAACCAAGGGTGCTGGTCCGACGTGTGGTTCAAGGGAAGATCGATGATCACCCTGACGCCGCGGGCGTGTGCCTCGGCAACCAGCCGCTTGAAGTCGCTGATGGTGCCGAACTCATCCAGTACGGACGTGTAGTCCGCAATGTCATAGCCGCCATCGCGCAACGGGGAATGGAAGAACGGCGGCAACCATAGGCAGTCAACGCCGAGCCACTGCAGGTAGTCCAGCTTCTCGATCAACCCATGGAAGTCGCCGGACCCATCCCCGTTGGCATCCGCAAAGGCCCGCACCAGTACCTCATAGAAGACTGCCTTGCGGTACCAGTTGGGATCATGCTGGAGACCTGGGGCGTTCAACTCGAAGGTGTTCTTCGGAGTGAAGTACTGGCTCGGGTTCTGCGGGGAAAAACTCACTAAGGCTGCCTCCGGATGCTCAGGATGTGAGCCGGTTCCACGTGGGCATCCAGGCGGACGTAGTTGTGCTCGCCCCATTCCCAGCTCTGGCCGCTGATCAAGTCATCCACCCGGAACCTGCCGTCCTCATTGAGATCCCGGGGGTCCAGTTGCAGGGCCGCCAAGTCCAGGGAGACCGTGCTCTCGCGGGCGCTGTGCGGATCCACGTTGACCACAATGATCAAGGTGTCCTTGGTTCCGTCCGGCAGCGTCTTGTGCTTGGAGTACACGATCGTGGCATCGTCCGTGCTGCTGTGCAGCGTCAGGTTCTGCAGGTCACCCAGGGCAACATGATCCTTGCGGATGGTGTTGAGCCTGGTGATGTACGGAGCCAGGGTGCGTCCGGACTCGGCTGCGCCATCCCAGTCCCTCGCCTTGTACTCGTACTTTTCGTTGTCGATGTACTCCTCGGCGCCAGGCCGGGCTACGTGCTCATACAACTCATAACCGGCATACACACCCCAGAGCGGGCTGGCAGTCGCAGCCAGTGCAGCCCGGATACGGAAGGCTGCCGGACCGCCGTACTGCAAGTACTCGGTGAGGATGTCCGGGGTGTTCACAAAGAAGTTCGGGCGGAAGAACGCCGGACTCTCGTGGCTGACCTCGTGGAAGTACTGCTCAAGCTCCGTCTTGGTGTTCCGCCATGTGAAGTACGTGTAGGACTGCTGGAATCCTGCCCGGCCCAACGCGTGCATCATCGGGGGACGGGTGAAAGCCTCCGCCAGGAAAACAACCTCCGGGTTCTTTTTGTTGATCTTGCCAATCAGCCATTCCCAGAACCAGACAGGCTTGGTGTGGGGATTGTCCACGCGAAAAATCTTCACGCCATGGCTGATCCACAACTGCACGATCCGCAGAATTTCCTTGGAAAGGCCAGTGGGATCGTTGTCGAAGTTCAGGGGATAAATGTCCTGGTACTTCTTCGGCGGGTTCTCTGCGTAGGCGATGGAACCGTCCACTCGGGTGGTGAACCATTCGGGGTTGGACGTCACCCAGGGGTGGTCCGGAGCTGCCTGCAGGGCGAGGTCCAAAGCTACCTCGAGTTCCAGCTCGTTGGCACGCGCCACGAACGCGTCGAAGTCCTCGAACGTACCCAGTTCCGGGTGGATGGCATCGTGGCCACCGTCCTTGGAGCCGATGGCCCACGGCGAACCGGGATCCTGCGGTCCCGGCGTCAAGGTGTTGTTGCGGCCCTTACGGTGCTGGAAGCCGATCGGATGGATGGGCGGCAGGTAGATGACGTCGAAGCCCATGTCCGCTACGGCGTCGAGCCTCTTGGCAGCCGTGCGGAAATTACCGGAAGTCCACGTGCCGGTGGAGTGGTCCAACACGGCGCCCTCGGAGCGGGGGAAGAATTCGTACCAGGAGCCACGGCCCGCGAGGTCGCGCTCCACCTGCAGCGGGAAACGCTCCGATACGGTCACCAGCTCGCGGATCGGAAGACGTTCGACGGCGGCCAGCACCTCAGGGCTGAAACCGGCGCCGAGGCGTTGTTCGGCGGTTTTGGTGGTGTCTGCCAGCACAACGGAAGCGGCACGCAAGGTGCGCTTTTCCGCGCCGGTACGTCCGGCGTTGTCGGCTGCTCCTGCCAGGAGGGCGGCGCCCTCGGCGAGCATCAACTCGACGTCGATTCCGGCAGCGACCTTCACCTCTGCATTGTGGTGCCACGTTCCGTAGCGGTCATGCCAGGCCTCGATAACGAACGACCAGGCCCCGGTGCCGCCCGGCGTGATCAGGCCCTCCCAGCGGTCCAGGCCCTTCCACTGCTCACCCTGCGCAGGGCTCAGCCGGACGCGCTGGCGCTCCCTGCCCCTGGGATCGAGCAGCACAGCGGAAACGCCCAGCTGGTCGTGGCCTTCACGGAACACCGTGGCGCCAACCACGAGGTCCTCCCCCGGCAAGGCCTTCGCCGGGAAACGGCCACCCTCAACAACCGGCTGAACGGCCGTGATGGGGAACCGGCCGAAGCGAAGTCCGTCGGTGATGTCCGTTTTCGTCTTGGATTTCAGAGCGGTGATGGTTCGCACGGTATTCGTCACAAGCACGACGTTAGCGAGAAACATCACAGAATGCTAAGCACACGACCTTTCTTCTCGACGCAAGATGTCTTTTACCTAAAAGAAACCCAATGCGGTTCCGACTGCCATGTGAGTCCGTTAGTGTGGCGCTCGTGAAGGCAATTCGAAGGTTTACAGTCCGTACCGTCCTCCCTGAGCCCATCCGGCCCCTGGCACGTCTGGCCACCAATTTACGTTGGTCATGGCACCGGCCCACTCGGGAACTTTTTGCGAGCCTCAACCCGGCTCTCTGGGAGGCGTCGCAGCACGACCCCATAGCTCTTCTTGGGTCGATCAGCCGCGAACAGTTGCAGGACTTGGCCAACAATGGCGAAGTAGTGGAGCGCGTGCAGCACGCCGCCGCCGACCTGGACCGCTACCTCAGCGAACCACGCTGGTACCAGGGCCTCGGCGAAGACGCTCCGGCGTGCATTGCCTACTTCTCCCCCGAGTTCGGTATCACGGAAGTGCTTCCGCAGTACTCCGGCGGCCTGGGCATCCTGGCAGGCGACCACCTTAAGGCCGCCTCGGACCTGGGCGTGCCGCTGATCGGGGTCGGGCTCCTCTACCAGGCCGGTTACTTCAAGCAGTCGCTGTCCCGCGATGCGTGGCAGCAGGAAACCTACCCGGTGCTGGACCCTGATGGCTTGCCGCTGACGCTGCTTCGCCACCCGGCCAAGGACGGCGCGCCCGGCAAGCCGGTCCAGATCTCGCTTCCGTTGCCCAACGGCCGGGAACTCCACGCGCATGTGTGGCGTGCCGACGTCGGACGCGTTCCGCTGCTGCTGCTGGACTCCAACGTCCCCTCCAATGACGAGGCCGCGCGCGGCATCACCGACCGCCTTTACGGTGGCGGCGGCGACCACCGGTTGCAGCAGGAACTCCTCCTGGGCATGGGTGGCGTCAGGGCCCTCCGCGTCTACCAGGAACTCACCGGCACACCGGCGCCGGAAGTGTTCCATACCAATGAAGGCCACGCAGGTTTCCTGGGAATCGAACGCATCCAGGAAGCCATGTCCGATCCCAACGAGCCCCTCAGCTGGGACGAAGCCCTCGCCGCCGGACGCGCGTCCACCGTCTTCACGACGCATACGCCGGTCCCCGCAGGCATCGACCGCTTTGAGACCGTGCAGATCAAGCATTTCTTTGAAGCCGGGCTGGCGCCTGCCGTACCGACTGACCGGATCCTTGAGCTGGGCCGCGAAAACTACGACGGCGGCAACCCTTCCGTTTTCAACATGGCGGTGATGGGCCTGCGGCTTGCGCAGCGCGCCAACGGCGTGGCGAAGCTGCACGGCGTGGTGTCCCGCGAGATGTTCGCTGGCCTGTGGCCAGGATTCGACCACTCCGAAATCCCCATCGCCTCCGTTACCAACGGCGTCCACGTGCCCACGTGGGTTGACCCGCGCATCTCTTCGCTGGCACGGACCCAGTTCGGTGCAGAAGCCGAAGCACTGGGACGCTGGGACTTGGCCTACAACGTCAGCGACGAAGACGTCTGGAGGCTTCGCAGGGAACTGCGCGCGCAGCTCATCGACGACGTTCGACGCCGGCTCCGGGCTTCGTGGAAGAAGCGCGGCGCAGCGGATGCCGAACTGGGCTGGACCGATTCAGTGCTGGACCCGGACGTGCTCACGATCGGTTTTGCGCGCCGTGTGCCCACGTACAAGCGGCTCACCCTCATGTTGCGCGACCCCGCACGCTTGAAGGCCCTCCTGTTGGACCCGAAGCACCCCATCCAGCTGGTCATCGCCGGCAAGTCGCACCCCGCTGACGACGCCGGCAAGAAGATGATCCAGGACCTGGTGCGCTTCACTGACGACCCCGAAGTGCGGCACAGGATCGTGTTCCTGCCGAACTACGACATCGCCATGGCCCGGACGCTGTTCCCCGGCTGCGACGTCTGGCTCAACAACCCGCTTCGCCCTCTGGAAGCCTGCGGCACCTCCGGGATGAAGGCCGCCATCAACGGCTCGCTCAACCTGTCCGTCCTTGACGGTTGGTGGGACGAAATGTACGACGGCGAAAACGGCTGGGCGATCCCCACCGCGAACAATGGCGCCTCCGCCGATGAACGGGACGACATCGAGGCATCAGCGCTCTATGAGCTGCTCGAGAACCAGGTGGCTCCACGATTCTACGGAACCACGGTGGCCCAGGGCGCCGGTGCTGCAGGACCCTCCGAGTCCAGTCTTGAGACCGTACCCACCCACTGGGTATCCATGATCAAGCACACCCTGGCCAACCTGGGTCCCGCAGTCTCGGCCGAACGCATGCTCCACGACTACGTCAACAACCTCTATTGCCCGGCCGCTGTCTCCGGGCGCAGGGCAGTTGCCGAATCGTTCAAGGAAGCCAAGGAACTCGCCGCCTGGACCACCAAGGTCCGGAACGCGTGGCCCCAGGTCGTGGTGGAACACGTTGACTCCGTGGGTGTCTCCGAGGAACCCCAGGTGGGCGACAGCCTCCAGGTCAACGCCTACGTGGCCCTCAACAGCCTCACCCCGGATGACGTGTCCGTGGAGGTGGCCTTCGGCCGCGCGGAGGAATCCGACGAGCTCGAGGACATCGTGGTTGCGGAACTGGACTCCCTGGAGGACCTCGGCGGCGGACGCCACCTCTTCCATGGCTCCGTGGTCATCAACCGCTCGGGCTCCTTCGGCTACACGGTTCGAGTGTTCCCGAAGCACTCGGCGTTGGCTTCCAAGGCTGAACTGGGGTTGATCGCGAACGCCTAAGCCTTCGAAGGTGCATGGCCCCGCTTTTCCGTTGTTGCCCAACGACGGAAAAGCGGGCGGCCGCCCGTGGAGGGTGCTGTTTAGCATCTATGAAGCTGGTTCGGGGGAACTCCCGCGGGACTTCTACGCGCGAAGTGCAATAGCGGGATCTTTACGGCTGGCGACCCAGGCAGGGTAAATGGCGCTCACAATACCGGTGGTCGCACCCACAAGGAGTCCAACCACCCATAGCTCCGGGGGCAGTACGGGCGGCCAGGCCTGGATCCAGGAGACGCAAAGCGTGGTCATAGTTCCGATGATGCCGCCGAGAGAACCTGCTGTAACTCCAACGATGAAGCCCTCAAGGATGAAGGATCGGCAAATTAGCCATCGACTAGAGCCGATCGCTCGTCGAAGGGCTATCTCTGCCGATCGGTTCTGAACGGTCAGGTACATCGAGGAAGCCGCAGTGATGATCGCCAGGAGCATCAGGACCAGCGATAGCAAAGCGATGAGCGACCCGAGATCATTTGAGACGTCCTGCCTGATTGACTGAATATCGGCTGTGACGTCTACTTTTGCCTTCCCTGGGTCGCTCGGCGAGTATCCAAGCGGCGCTACTCGCGCAATCGCAGCCGAGAAGCCCTTTTCGGTTCGAACTTGAACTTTTAGGTCTGACCTGGAGACGCCACGCATGAGGCTGGCGTTTACGAATACGGAGTCAGCGTACTCAGGAAAATTTGGGCCAGGTTCGAATACACCAACAACCGGCACAAGTCGGTCATCGATCCATATGCTCACCCCTGCCACCGGCCCGGTTTTCTTGCTGTACGGTATGTCGAGCGCAATTGCCGCCTTCGTCGAGACTACTGCGAGAGGACCAGCTCGTGGGTCGTCGAGGGCACTTCGGATGTTGTGGGGAATTAGGTCGATTCCGAAGTCATTGAAGTAGTTCTTCGAGGAGGAGTGGAGTGACAATGGCGCTTCGGGTTCCAGGTCGGAGGGCTTAACCCGTGTTATACGTACGTCTGCCGGAACCGCTGAGTACACATAGGATGCGCCAACTACATGAGGAAGACGGGTAATGCGATCTACCCCGGAACTGGGTGCCGTTGTTTCTGGTGTAGCTCCCGGTTCGACTTGTTGACTTTGCTCGGTAGGCATTCTCCCGCTGCTCAAGGTGAAACCCTCGCTGGCAAAGAAAGAGGATGCGGCTTCCATGGTTGCGCTGTCCATGTGACCATTTTCGGGAGAAGGATACCCCATCTGCATAAGTGCCCGTTGCAATGCCAACACGTCATCTCCCTCATCACCTCGGGAAAGATCGCGATACAAAGGGAGCGGATCAGGCAGGACGAAATAGGGCTTGCCTGAAACCACACCTGCAAGGTCGCCCCACTTCAACGTTTCCCCCGCCTGAAGCGTCTGGCGCACGACAATCGGTTCCTGTGCCTCCAAGTCGATTTGGATCGGCACTGCCGGGCCGGCCTTAATAACTCCAGAGAAGGTAAGACGGTCGTCGACGATACGGTTTTCAACCATTGCATAAACAGGGATCTCAGCCATGGAGTCCTCCGGCCGGATGATCTCTGATTGATCAAAGACGCGTCCGGCGAGCAAACCCACCCCCGCGGACATGACTCCGGTGACTGCCAACAGGACGATTAGCCACCGTCGCGAGAGTCGACTCAATCCAACAGCTGCCGCGGCACTCTGCCGGGGCTGCTCATCGATCACTGCGTCTCTTTCAGTAACTTCTCGGCGGCATCCACGTAGTTCTGGCTTCTATTCTTGAGCGCGGTAAGAACTGCCTCATTCTGCTTGATGAGCGGCAGCTGGTAGCTTGCCTGAATATCACCGAGCGTTTGGGTGAGCCGGACTTCCTGGTTGCATTCGGCCTCAATCGTGGCGATTCGGACGCCTTCGGCTGTGTCCGACTTCGACGGGTTTTGCTGATCTGTCCTCGCCTGCAGGTCAAAGGACTGCTGGCTCGACCACTTGGCGTTGGCAGCATCCCGCCCCGGCGTCAAGCCAGCCGCTGAGATGCATTTGTCCCAGTCGCCCTTGGCATTCTTCCAAGCGTCAGTTTCTGATGCCATCCTGAGACTTTTCAAAGCAATTTCCGCTGCAGCACCACCATTCATCAGGTCATCAGGTGGAGTGATTTCATCAATCTTTCTCTTTTCGCTGGCAAGACATTTGTACCTGGCATCCCCCCACGAGCCTGCCTCGTCGTGCTTCTGGTTCGATTGAGCATCTTCTCCAATAAGCCGGAAGCCGTGCTGTCTCACTCGATCAACGTTCCACACGCCGAAGTTCCGGTTCTCTGCCTTCGGATAAGCAGCATTCGGATCATCGATGAAGCCAAATTCCTTCATGCACGTGGTCATGATGACTTCCCTCGCCAGAAGAATCTGAGAGCGATCACGGGCCGAAATTCTGTATGCGTCCACTGGGAATACGATCAGAGAATTCTCGTAATCCAGATTCACTTTTCCCGATGAGTCCGGCGTGATTGAACTGTCCGCACCCCCCGAACAAGATGAACTAGCCAACGCTACGCCTGTGGCAAGCGAGGCCACAAAATACCTTGTCCAGCGTGCCCGTCGTCCAGTAGTTCTTCTCGACACCATCCCGCGTCCAATCTCGTTTCGTACGCCTCGACTAGTAGTAACCGGGCCTATTTTCAGACAAGAACTTTGACCTGCCGACACTTTATCGGCAGGTCAAAGCATGGTGCCGCTCACTCGATGTATGCGAACCGCTGCGTGGGTTTAGCCCCTGTGGAAGCTGCTGATGTTGTCATTCCATGTACCCAGGAACGGCACGTACCAACCCAGGGCGCTGTAGTCGTTAGCGCTGCCAAAGCCAGCACCGCCGTAGTTGATGTCCTGCCACCAAGTGACGTAGTAGCCGAAGTTCTTGACCGAACTGGTCCTGTTATCAAACGACCCCATCCAGGTCGAATTGTCGGCTCCGTACGTGGCACCGCCGTAATCCCTAATACGCAAATGACGTAGAGCCTAAAGGCCCCTCCGAAATGTATCGCTCGACACATTTAGCGTCAAACTTTGGAAATAATCGGAAAAAGCGCAGAAATATTTAAATTCTCGCATCACGATTGGGTGGCACGCACCACTTAAGCGCTTCGGCGGGAATCACGAACGCATAGGATCAATGCTGGGCCACGCCTCAACTCTCCGTCAGAGCACTCAAGTCGCTGTTTGCGTCGTGGCTTGCCCCCACTGGTATGACGTTGGAGCGACTAATTCTCGAACACGGCGATGACCGCGAGGTCGCGGCCGGCGTAGCGCTCTGCGTCCTGCAGGATCTCGCAGACTACGCCGAAGGAACGGTCCGTGCGGTAGGCCGCCGGGACCTGCCAGATCATGGTGACCGGGCTGCCGTCGTCCTCTGAGAGGGCGTCGGCGTAATCGTGCAGGGAGTCGTTCAGGGCGTCCAGGTTCACGCCGTAGTACTCAGGGAAGTCCAGGACCTGGGCGAAGACTTCCAGGACCGCTTGCTTGGTGGTTGCCGGGGGGACCATCACGGTCCTGCGGCCGGCGTCGGAAATCTGCTCCCGTAGTTCTTCAAGGGTCCAGGTGTCTGCAGAATAGATCTTCATGGGCTCCTACTTGCCTTCGACGATGAACTTGAACGACTCGTAATGGTCCGCGGTGTAGTACTTGGCAGCGTCCTTGCCCACGATGATCCGGCGGGCGCCCCGGTCCGACTCTCCGGGTGTGGGCACCGTGTACTCCTTGTAGAAGCCGCCGGACTTCTTGGGCAGGAGGCCTTCGAAGTTGCCGAAGTTCACGCCGTCACGGTCATACGGGTACGGGCCACCCTTCGCGATGAGGGTCAGCGTCTGGCGGGCTTCCCTGGGTAGCTGCGAGGCGTTGATGGCGGGCAGCGACGAAGGGTTTGCCACCACCGCGGCCCCCGGCGTCGCGGCGGCCGACGTCGCGGAGCCAGGTTCCGGCGTCGTGGTTTGCGCTGTTAACCCACCTCCGCCCACCATGGCGACCACCAGCACGACGACGGCGATCACCAGTCCCGCGAAAGCCACCAGTTTGTTGCGGCTGCGGTTCATGCGAAGAACTCCTGATTGGTGTGCCTACGTGCGGTAGATGTTGATGGTGTTGGCTTGCAGGATATCCCGCTCGCCGGAGGCCACCAACGCGCCCTTCCGGCGATCGTGCAGCACCGACGTAGTGAAGCGAAGTTCAAACATGCGCTTGCCGATGCCCGATTCGCTGAGGATCTCCGGCAGAACCATCTTCACGTCCTGGTTGCTGCCATTAACCACGATCAAGCCACGAATTTCGCTATCCTCATGGCCCATCAGGAGCTGGACGGAGCGCACATTGGGATCGTTCCAGCGCGCCGGGGTCATCCGCTTACCTTTATCGTCGAACCACTGCAGGCTGGAATCGTTCGCGTTGCCGGGGAAGCTCTCAGGCTGGTGCCTCAGGAACCAGCGGCGGAGCCTGACCAGCTCCCGCGTGGTCCTGAACATGGCATTGGCTTCCTGGGTTCGGCTCCAGTCCAGCCACGCCGTGGGGTTGTCCTGGCAGTAGGCGTTGTTGTTGCCTTGCTGGGTCCGGCCGAGTTCATCGCCGGCAGTAATCATGGGGACGCCGAAGGACAACAGAAGGGTGGCCATCAAGTTGCGGATGGACAGGGCGCGGGCGGCCACAATGGCCTCATTCTCGCTCCGGCCCTCCACGCCATGGTTGTAGCTGCGATTATCGCCGTGGCCGTCGCGGTTCTGCTCACCGTTGGCCTCGTTGTGCTTACGGTCGTAGCTCACCAAGTCCTTGAGGGTGAAGCCGTCGTGGGCCGTGATGAAGTTGACCGAGGCCAGCCGGGTGCGTCCCGAGGAGGCAAAGAGGTTGGCCGAACCGGCCATGAGTTCAGCCAAGGAGGCCACGGAACCGCCCTGGCCACCGGCTTCGATGGCTGCGCGGTCGGACAGCCAGAAGCTGCGGACGCCGTCGCGGAAGTGGTCATTCCAATCCGACCAACCGTGCGGGAAGCGGCCTGTCTGCCAGCCACCGTAGCCAACGTCCCAAGGCTCGGCGATGAGCTTGACCGCCGACAATACCGGATCCTCCGCAATGGCTTGCAGGAAGGGGTGCTGGGGATCGAACGTGTTGCCCGCATCCCGGCACAGGGTCACTGCGAGGTCGAAGCGGAAGCCATCCACGTGGAAGTCGTTGACCCAGTACCGCAGGGAATCCAGGGCCAGGTCCACCACCACGGGATCGCTGAAGTCCAGGGTGTTGCCACAGCCGGTGGTGTCCAGGTAGCGCCCGTGGGCATCGTGCCGGTAATAGCGCTTCTCTGCCAGTCCACGGAAGCTGAGGGCAGGACCGTCCGGACCTGCTTCGGCGGTGTGGTTGTACACCACGTCCAGGATGACCTCGATGCCCGCTGCGTGCAGCAACTTGATCATGCCCTTGAGTTCGTCCTGAACCGCGTGGGGGCCAGCGTTGCGGGCAGCTTCGGTGGCGTAGTCCGAATGCGGGGCAAAGAAGGCAGCCGTGTTGTAGCCCCAGTAGTTGGTCATGCCAAGGTCCTGGAGATGTGACTCGTCCAAGTGGAAATGGATTGGCAGGAGCTGAACAGCGGTGATGCCAAGCTCTGTGAGGTGCTGGATCATCACCGGATGCGCCATGCCGGCGTAGGTGCCGCGAAGGTGCTCCGGGATATCCGGGTGAAGCATCGTCTGCCCACGGACGTGGGCCTCGTAGATGACCGAGGTTCGGAGCGGAATACGCGGCGGTTGGTCATCGCCCCAGTCAAAGCCGGTTTCCAGGTGGACACTCGTGAGGAATTCACCCCGCTGGTCCACAGCGCGACCGTAGGGATCGAGCAGCAGCCGCTGTTCGCCGTCGTCGTCCAGGTCCAAAGCCGGCACGGACATGGGGAGGCCGGTCTCGGCTGGTGCCGCCCGGAAACCATACCGGGTGCCCGGCGCTACCCCGCTCACCAGCCCGAAGTGGACGCCGTCCTCGACGTTGGGAAGGGCGTGGGCGCGCCACGGCTCGCCGGGAGCCTGGAAGGCAATCTCTACTTGCTCCAGGTCGGGTGCGAAAACGGCCACGTTCACGTGATGATTCTGCGTGTTTTCGGCATCGACGAGATCGGGCTGGGGCGTGCTCAGTCCAAGGGGCCGTGGCCGTGAGGCGTCGACGGCGGCTTCTGTGTCAAAAATAGGCATAACCATTACTTGCAAGTTTAGTTCCACGCCCAGTATGTGCCGCGCCGGCTTCTCATGTGACGAGGTTCTGCATAGCGATTTCATTACTTGCGCGCTAAGCGCCAGATTACTTATGCCGTTCACGTGCTCGAACATTATTCCGGAACCGGATTCAGGCGGCGGGGTCTACTCCAATGTGTCGCGTGGGCCGCTTCCGCGGCGCCCGCTTGGCATACTGGGATGGAGACAACTGGAGGTTCTATCGTGCGCGTGGCACTCGCCCAAGTCATCACCGGCCGGGATCTGGCCGACAACCTGCGGCTCCTGGAGGAGTACGCCCGCCGGGCCAAGGAGGGTGGCGCCGGGTTGGTGGTGTTTCCCGAGGCGATGATGCGCGCGTTCGGAAACTCGCTGCTGGACATTGCCGAACCTTTGGATGGACCGTGGGCCAGCCGCATGCGCGCCCTTGCCGCTGAACTGCAGCTGGTCATCGTGGCGGGCATGTTCACTCCCGGTACTGCCTCGGACTCGGGTGCCCGGCGGGTGCGGAACACGCTGCTCGCCACCGGACCAGGTGTCGAAACCAGCTACGACAAGATTCACCTGTTCGACGCGTTCGGCTTCTCGGAGTCGGACACCGTTGAGGCGGGTACGGACCCCATAACGTTCGACGCCGGCGGCCTCACCTTTGGCCTGGCCACCTGTTACGACATCCGCTTCCCTGCGCTGTTCACGGCCAACGCCGATCGCGGCGCTGTGGTCAACATCGTCTCGGCGTCGTGGGGATCAGGTCCGGGCAAAGCCGAGCAGTGGCAACTTCTCGCCCGCGCCCGCGCCGTTGACACCACCACGTTTGTGCTCGCCTGCGGCCAAGGCGATCCGGCCACGCAGGGTGTCGAGGCCAAGGGTGCTGCGCCCACAGGGGTGGGGTACTCCGCCGTCGTGTCCCCGTTCGGCCAGGTCCTGGAAGCGCTCGAAGGCGAACCGGGCCTCATCTTCGCCGACCTCGACCCCACGGTGGTGGAGGAAGCCCGACAAAAACTCCCGGTGCTGGCCAACCGCCACAACTTCTAGAGCCAGCTCCAACTGTGAGCGAGCGTCGGCCGAAAACCGACGAAAGGTGAGCGAGCGTCGGCCGAAAGGCGACGAGATGAACTGGTCCCCGTTTGTTGGACTGGCTAATTGGGATTTTAGGCTGCGAGGGTCTGGGCCCGGTATTGCACCGGGCTCAGGCCTTCGAGTTTGGTGGAGATCCTTTCGT
>NZ_JAJOHP010000081.1:0-18517 GCF_021109375.1 Arthrobacter sp. AK01 | reverse complement strand
ACCGCCGCCGCCTCGCCCCACCCCTATTCAGTCCTCATTCTGCATAACCTGTTTGCCAACCACATCTCTTCTTCGGCGGGGGTGGGGTGATCCATCCCCCCCCCGAGACGCTTCGTCTTGCTCTGACACATCGCTCATACGCGTATGAGAACGGCGGGATTCCCACCAACGAGCGCCTCGAGTTCCTCGGCGACTCCATCCTGGGCTTCTCCGTCACCGATTCTCTCTACCGTGAGAACCCCACGCTGCCCGAAGGTGAGCTCGCCAAACGGCGCTCCGCCGTCGTCAGCACGCGTGCGCTGGCCGGAATCGGCCGCGATATCGGTGTTGGTGAGTTCATTTACCTCGGGCAAGGCGAGAAGCTGACCGACGGTAAGAACAAAGCCTCCATCCTGGCTGACACCATGGAAGCCTTGATTGGCGCCACATACCTGTCAAATGACATGGAAACCGCACGCCAGTTGGTCATGCGCTTGGTGGGTCCGCTCCTCAAGGACGCCGGGGCCCTTGGTGCCGGGACCGACTGGAAGACGAGCATCCAGGAATTGACTGCCAGCCGGCAACTTGGTGCCATCCACTACGCAGTGGAAGGTTCGGGGCCGGACCATGCCCGCACTTTTGAGGCAGTACTGAACATCGGCGGCACTCCTTACGGCCGCGGTTCAGGCCATTCCAAAAAGGAAGCGGAACAGGAAGCAGCCGCTGATGCCTGGCGCGCCTTGACCGCCTTGGACCCGACGCCAGCCGGCCCTGCGTCTGCCTGAACGCCCATGCCTGAGCTTCCCGAAGTAGAGGTAGTGCGTCGCGGCCTGGCCCGTTGGGTCCGTGGACGTTCCATTACCGGCGTCGAGGTCCTCGATCCGCGTTCCATCAGGCGGCATGCCCTGGGCACGGAAGACTTCATCGGAAACCTTGAGCACGCCACTGTGCTGGACGTCGTTCGCCGGGGAAAGTTCCTTTGGATGCCCCTTGCCATGAACACTCCACACGAAGCCAAAGCCGCAGAGCTCCCCAAAGTGGCGCTGATGGCGCATCTGGGAATGAGCGGCCAGTTGCTGATGCAGGACCCGGCCGTGCCGGACGAAAAGCATCTCAAGGTCAGGCTCACTCTCAGCCCGTTGGATGACATGCCGGAGCAGCTGCGGTTCGTGGACCAAAGGATTTTTGGCGGCCTGTTCGTGACGTCCCTGGTACCGACGTCCGACGGCGGCCCCGGCGGCTTGGGCGAAACGCCCTTGCCTGAGATCGCGGAGGAAGCATCCCACATTGCCCGGGATCCGCTTGACCCGTTCTTTTCGTTCGACGCGTTCCATCGAAAGATCAGGAACCGCAAGACTGGCATCAAGAGGGCGCTGCTGGACCAGTCCGTCATTTCGGGCATTGGCAACATATATGCGGATGAAGCCTTGTGGCGCGCCCGCCTCCACTACGCCAGGGCCACGGACACCATGCGCCGTGCCGATGCAGAGCGGCTCGTAGAGGCGGTGAGGGACGTGATGAACGCTGCGTTGGCTGCAGGCGGGACAAGTTTCGATTCCCTCTATGTGAATGTCAACGGCGATTCCGGGTACTTCGCCCGGTCGCTCAATGCCTATGGGCGTGCGGGCGAATTGTGCGGCCGCTGCGAGGCAATCGGCCTGCACAGCATCATGAAAAGGGAACAGTTCATGAACCGTTCCTCCTATACATGCCCGGTGTGCCAACCCCGGCCACGGAACGGACGTTGGTAGCGCCAAAACTGTTCCGGAATCGGGATCACAATGGCAGACTGTCCCCATGAACAGCTTGGCGCTTCGAATCGCCATCGCAAGGATCAACGCCACCACAAAGTGGGTGGCGTCAGTTCTACCTGCAGCCGTTTTTGAATCCCGGACCGGTCGACCTCTTCGCAGTCCAGGTACGCCATGATGGCGCGGCGGCTGGTCATAGCTGGTCTCTGCCTGGCTGTGCTCATTGCCGCCGTGGCCATTGTGCTGGACCAAATGGCAAAGCCAGGATCCACCTCCGCGCAAGGGCCGTCATCGTCCAGTTCAAGCCCCGGCACGGGTTCCACCGGTGCCGCCACGCCCACCCCCGGTAGTACGCCGTCGGGGGTTGCGAACGGCGGAACCGAGGGCAGCGGCAGCGGGGCCGGCGGCACTGGGTCCGGCGGCGCCGATGGTAATGCCAGCGCACCCACCTCAAAGCCACTCGAGGTCCTGCCGCCAGTGATCGCTACTCCTACTGGATTGCCTGAACCGACCACACCGGAGCCCCTTATTACCGGGGCACTCCCGGCACCTGGCAGCGCGGACGGTGAACTGGTGGACGGTTGGCCGGACGGTGTCCTTTCGCTGCCATCCGGGACCACCATCGGGTCCACGTCTGTTTCAACATCGGGCAACATCCTCCAACTGACAGCGGACGGCATCATTGCCAAGCCGCGGGCCGAGGTCCTGGATTCCTTCCGCCAATCGCTGGTCTCCCACGGCTTCTGGTCTGAGGAAGCCCCGGCGGCGGACGGTGCCGTGGCCGCACGGTTCGTCAGAGGCACAGACACGGTGACTGTTTCTGTGTCGACGACTGGGACAGGGAGCTCACGCTTCCAGCTGTTGGGCAGCCTGCACACAACGGCGGAGTAGGGGAACCCATGTACATTTCGCTCTCAGATCGCAGCGGCGGTAAACGGGACAAATCACAGGGCAACGGAACGGCACTGAAAGCAGAGGTGCCGTTCCGTTTGTCTCCGGTCATCTTGTGGTTGGGCATCGTGAGCATGGTGACCGATGTTTCCTCTGAATCCGTCACGGCAGTACTTCCCTTGTATGTGACGGGGTTCCTCGGACTGTCAACCATCGCCTTTGGCTTTATTGACGGCATCAACCAGGGCGCCAGTGCGATCGTCAGGATCGCGGCCGGTTGGGCAGCCGATCGCAGCGGCCATCCAAAACGGATAGCTTTGGCCGGCTATGGCTTGTCGATGCTTGCCAGGGTTGGATTCCTTTTCGCTGGAGGGTTCTGGGCAATCGCGGCCATTGTGACCGGCGACCGGATTGGCAAAGGCATTCGCACGGCCCCCAGGGACGCGCTGATCTCGGTGTCCGCCCAGCCCGAACACTTGGCCAGGTCCTTCGGCGTCCACAGAATGCTGGACAACATTGGGGCCGCAGCGGGGCCGCTCATCGCATTCTTTGTCCTCTTGATGATTCCCAATGGTTTCAGCACCGTTTTTGTGGTGTCCCTGGCGTTCGCAGTGATCGGGGTTGCTGTCCTGGCCTTGGTTGTACCGGATATCCGGGCCCATGGCCTGAAAAGCGCGGACGGGCGGGAGGGCAGGCGGCTCTTCGCCTTTTCGTGGAGTCATTTGAAGGAACCCGGGCTCGGCAAACTTCTGATCTCTGCCGGCCTTTTGGGCTTGGTGACCGTCGGCGACGGCTTCATCTACCTGGTGCTCCAAGCCAGGGACTCGTTCGCTGTCCAGTGGTTTCCGTTGTTGTTTGTAGGCACCAATGTGGTCTTCCTGGCTCTCGCGATTCCGTTGGGGAGGCTGGCTGACCGGGTCGGCAAGGTGCCGGTTTTCGTCGGCGGACACATCGCGTTGCTCGCTACATATCTCCTCGCCGCCGCACCCTTTGGAGGGTTGTGGGGAACCTTGGGCTGCTTGGTCCTGCTGGGAGCGTTCTACGCCGCGACCGATGGCGTACTGGCTGCCTTGGCCAGCCAACTCACGCCTGCGGGCAGACTTGCCACCGGCATTGCGTCGGCACAAACGGTGGTGGCCCTGAGCAGGATGACTGCTTCTGCAGGCTTTGGAGTGCTCTGGTATGCCGTGGGGGCACCGACGGCCATGGTGGTGGCAGGGGGCTTGTTGGCTTGTGCAGTGGTGGCTGTCGTCTTTATCTTGAGAAGTGCCCGGCCCCAAGTTGGCGCGGACACGGGCGGCCGCGCATGAGCGGAGCGCTGGCCGGAGGAAAGATGCGATGGGGCATTCTCCTCACTGTCACCGTCATTGTCCTGGTGGGGGCAGGAATCTACGCCTTTGGGGCTTACCAGCGTTTTGAAGAGAGCCGGACCGCAGCTTCATCAGTGGGTGTCACGGCGGGCCAGCCGCTTCCCAATGCTCCCTTCGTCCTCTTCCGGAACACGGCATCGGGCCAGGGGTATGGCAACGCGGCAACAGTTCCGCTGTCCGCTCCCGGGGGTACACGGGCCGTGAGTGAACAAGAGTGCGACAGGGTCTATGGGGCAGCCGAAACCGTGGTGTGCCTCAAGACAAACCGTGGGCTGGTGACCACCTTCGAAGCGGCCGTCCTGGACCGCGACTGGCAGGTGCAGCGTTCGTGGCCCGTCCCTGGTATTCCGAGCAGGACAAGGATCAGCCCTGACGGCTCCATGATCGCCACGACGGTCTTTGTTACCGGGCACTCCTATGCGACGGCCGGCTTTTCCACGGCCACCGAGATCAGCCTGCCGGGTGGGAGCTCAGGGAACCTCGAGGACTTCGCGCTGATGGTCAACGGTGAGCGATTGGTAGCAACGGACAGGAACATCTGGGGGGTGACCTTCGCGCCGGGCGAAAATGACGTCTTCTATGCCACCGCTGCATCATCGGGTCGAATCTGGCTGGTCCGGGGGAGCCTGTCCGCCAAGACCTTGACTGCCATCCACGACAACGTGGAATGCCCATCGATCTCGCCCGACGGCAAGCGGATCGCTTACAAGAAGAACGACGGCGGGGCACTGGCTGCCCATTGGAAAGTCGCTGTGCTTGACCTCGCTACGGGACAGGAAGTGGTCCTTTCCGAGAAGCGCAGCGTGGATGACCAGATTGAATGGCTGGACAACCAGAACCTCCTTTACGGTTTGGCAGACGAGGCCGTGGAAGGGGACAGCAACATCTGGCAGCTGGGCACCACTCCGGGTGACCAACCGGCTATGTTCATTGCCCATGCGTGGTCACCCAGCGTAGTCCGCTGAAGGCAGTTGTCCGGTTGAAAGCAGTTGCTGGCCGTCCGGTAGCCTCAGCAGAGCCCGAGCAACCCGCAGAGCAACCCGCCGGACTGCGTTGGACTTGGCGAGGGGCTCGGTGAAGGACTCGGTGAGGCAGTGGACGTCGCCGTGGGTGACGGTGTGGGAGTAGCCGTGGCCGTCGGAGTAGCTGTGGGCGATGGTGACGGTGCAACCAACTGTTGGGGAGCGGTGGTGGAGTACACCACATCCACGAAGTAGTTGGTCGCGTTCCAGGAGCTGGCCGGCATGACTCCGCCGGAGCCGTACCGGTACCGGCCGTTGTTCGGGCCACTGGCCGTGAACACACCACTGGTGTAGGTCTGGTTGAAGAACGCCGAGGTGTAGGAGTACCGGCCGTTGGGTGCCCTGTACGAGACCACATAGGTTTGGCCTGTCACGAGCGCCACCGGCGCAGCCAACGTAGCTGTTTGCCAGCCCGTGGCCGTCTCGTTGGTGAACGTCACCTGAGCCAGGCGGGTGCCAGCCGAGTTCCAGAGCGATCCCACGTGGGTTCCGGTGTTGCCAGCCCCCTTGTAGAAACGTATGCCTGTCACGTTCCCCGCCTGGGAAACGGTGAAGGCTGTCCCCAGCTCGACCGATAGGATGTCCGGCGCCGAGACCGTTTGGGGCGTCAGCGAGCCGAAGATCGTGGACACCTGGACGGTGGGGGCGGCGGTGGTGAATTGCCAGTTGGTGGTGGGGAAAGCCTGCCCTTGTTGGGAGACGACGTTGGCCACGCTGGCGGATATCACGGTGCTGTTGGGCAATGCCGCGGTCGGTGTGAAGGTAACGGTCCTGCTGTCCGCAGAAAGGGCAGCTGAACCGGCTACCGGATTGCCGTTCGCGGTCAGGGTGAACGATGCTCCTGGATTAATGGCGGACGAGAAGGTGATGGAAGGCTTCACGTCTGTCGGAATGCCTGTGGCGCCCGGGGCCGGTACCTGTTCGGACACTGTCAGCGCCTGCGTTGGCGTAGCGAACACCACATCCACCAGGTAACTGGCGGTGGACGATGAACCCGGGAAGTCACTGTTGTAGCCAAAAGCGCCCGAGTCAGCGGCCGTGCGCAGTGGTCCACTGGTCAATCCTGCACCAAATCCGCCGGCCGTGTAGGAGTACTTGCCGGTGGGAGCCTTGTACGCGGCCACGTACTCAGTGTCGGCCTCGATGGTCACCGGCTGGCTGAACGTTGCGGTCTGCCAGCCCGTACTTGACTCGTTGGTGAACGTGACAGTTGCCAGGAGTTGTCCCGTGGCCGTGTAGAGCGATCCGGTGTGTGTTCCCGTGTTGCCGGCCGCCTTGTAGAAACGCACGCCGGTGATCTGGCCCGCAGTGTCGCTGGCGAACCTGACACCGAGGGACAACGGAACGCCGTCGTCGGCGTCGGGCGTTGTGGGTGTCACAGTGTCCTGGTACAGCGTGCACGGGCAGACGCCCGGCGTGCGCGGTGCAGGAACCGTGGTGAAGGTCCACGTACCACCAGCGGACATCGGCTGACCGGAGACAGACGTAGCTGTCACCGTCGCCGTGTACGAGGTCCCTGCCGCCAACGGAGCCGTCGGCGTAAACGTGACCTTACGGGTTGCGGAGTCGTAGGCCGATGTACCGGCGACTGCGGCGCCGCTGGTCACTTTCACTGCCATGCTGACGCTGGACGCTACTGCAGCCTCGGACAGCACTGCGCTGACTACAGTGTTCAGCGGAACGCTGGAGGCACTGGGCAGCGGTGAATGCGAACCAACGGTGAACGGCGTGTTGGGCACCGTCACCACTACGTCCACCAGGTAACTGGCTGTGGACCGCGACGACGCAAAGTCGCCGCTGTACGTGTAGGCGCCGGCGTCAGACGCTGCCCGGAGCGGTCCGACGCTCAGCCCGGAACCGAATCCGTTGGCAGTTGCCGAATACGTTCCGGTCAGGGACTTGTAGGACACGATGTAGTCGGTGTTCGCAGCCATCTGGACCGGCTGGCTGAACATGGCAGTCTGCCACCCGGACGCACTCTCGTTGGTGAACGCCACTGTTGCCAGTTGCTGCCCTGCGGCCGTGTACAGGGCGCCATTGTGGGTGCCGGTGTTTCCTGCGGACTTGTAGAAACGAACACCCAGCACCTCGCCGGCAGAAACGCTCGAGAACCGTACGCCCAAGGTCACCGGCACGCCTTCACGCAGCTCGGCGATCCCCGGCGTGACGGAGTCATCGAAGAGGCTGCAAGGGCACGCACCGGGAACCGGCAGCGTTGCCGCTGTCGTAAAGGACCAGGTTCCACCGGCAGTCACTGGACCGCCGATCGAATCGGTGCCGGACAACGTAGCCGTGAATTGGGTGTTGAACGCCAACGCGCTCGACGGCGTGAAGGTCGCCCGCCGCGTCGCGGCGTCGTACGCCGTAGTTCCTGCCACTGGACCCGACGGCGACTGCAACGTCAGCTGGACGCTGGCCGCCATGACGGGCTTGGAGAATACGGCGCTTACCTTGGTATTCACGGACACGCTCGACGACGACGGGATGGGCGTGTGGCCCGATACCGTCATGGGGGAGCTGTCAACAGTGCTGAAGAGCGCATCCGCGAAGTAGTTGCCACCGTTGTAACTGGTGGTGGGGAAGCCCTGGGACGTGCTGTACACGCCTGCCGGTTCAGCGCCGAAACCACCGGCCACCTTCAACGGGGCGTCCGTGGAACCGAAGCTCGCCCATTGGTGGTCCTTGGTGGCGTAGTGGCCATTGGGTGCCCAATAGGACACCGTATATTTCTGGCCGGCCGCAACAGGCACGGCTTGGCTGAACAGGGCAGTTTGCCAGCCGGAGGCCGTTTCATTGGTGAACGTGGCCGTCGCCAGGCGCTCGCCGGTGGAGCTCCACAGGGAGCCCGTGTGGGTTCCGGTGTTGGCCGTGCTCTTGTAGAAACGGACGCCGGTGATGAAGCCGTCCACTGAAGGGGTGAAACGCAGGCCCATTTCGTAGGCACCGCCGTCACCGGAATCCTTGACCACCGGTACCGTCTGGCCGAAGACGCTGTAAGGGCCGCTCAGGGTGATACTCCTGGTCACGGCCGCGCCGATGTTGGCACTGTCATCGATGGCCCGTGCCTGGATGGTGGCCGTGGTCATGCCCTTCTGGATGTACGTGTAGGTCCAGCTCTGCTTTCCTTGGGCAGGGTGCCAGCTTGCACCGCCGTCGGTAGAGACTTCGACGCCGGCCACCACACCGCCCACGTCGGCGGCTGTTCCCGTCACGGTAACGCTGCTGCCGTGTGCCACGGTGGCTCCGGTGGCGGGAGCCGAGATGGCCACTGTTGGTTTGGTGGTGTCAGTGCTCGCCACGGCGGCAACCAGTCCGGCAGCCCTTGTGGCCGGCTGCGCGCCCATGTCCGCGAGGATGTTGACCTGCGCCTGCCTCATGCGGACATCGGCAGCCGCGCCGTCGCCGTCGTGCTCCTGGTCCAAGCCCCAGGTCCACTGGACGCTGCCGGCAGAGAAGACCAACGCGCCACTGGCTGCGCGGTAGAGGGTCACGTTGTGCGTGGTGCTTCCCGGGGCGACGGTATTACCGAAGTCCTGAAGGTACTCGGGAACGCTGCCCACAGTGGTGGACAGCCGGATGAGTCCCGCCGGCCGGAACCCGTTGTCCAGGTCCTCATTGGATTCATAACCGACGGTGTGCGGCGCGAGGGCGGCCGAGGAACCTGCAGGCAGAGACGCCAGGGTGGTGTTCCGCCAGAGCCGGGTCTTGCCTTCGTCCGCTTTCACCGTGACCGGCAGGTCAGAGTGATTGGACATATAGATCGTCCCGGTCACAGCATTTTCGGGCAGGCCTCCGCCGTTGGCCTGGGAAGCGAAGCGCGGGTCACGCCACGTGCCCGTCCACTGTGCGCTGGGATCGATCTTGGCATTACCCCAGGTTTCCTTGTAGCAGGTAAGAGTGCGGTTGGCTGCACCGTCAACCGTCGAGGGCTCAAACCTGGTGCGCCAGTACATTTCGTTGCCCGATAGGAACTGAAGGTTCACACCGGCGTCCCTCGCGGCTGTGACATTGGCCCGTTGTGGGCCCGACCAGTATTCGTCGTGACCAACGGACAGGAAGACCTTGTGGTTCAGCAGCTCGGCGCCATTGCGGTCCGTATCAAGGCCGCTGATATAGCTGACGTCATAGCCGTTCTGTTCCAGGAAGCGCACCATGGGGTATTCGTTGGAGAAGTAGAAGTCCCTGCCGCCGGGACCGTCCCTGGTTGCCATCGGCCGGTTGTAGCTGACCTTGTAGGACCGGCCGTTGGCCGCGCCTTGGTAGAAGTCCGAGCCTCCGTAGGTGTTGTAGGCCTGCCAGGTCTGGTCCGACGTCTGGAAGACCACTGCGGAGCGGTTGCCGTCGTTTCGGACGATGAACGTGATGTGGCTTTTTGCCCCGGTGTCAGGGCGGGTGAGGAGCGCAATATAGACGCCGGACACAGCCGTGGCCGGGACCTGCCACGTCGCAGATACTGCCCAGGTGCCACAGTCATAGAGTTCCGTGGTGAGGTCGCTGCGGCAGGCCGGTTGGCTCTGGCGCAGGACCGACGGCGTCACATCGGCGATCTTGCGTGCTCCGTTGCCCGCATACCAGCCCGTCCGGTAGATCCCTATGGTGTAGCTGGGAGCGTTCGTATCCACCTTGAAACGTATGGGTTGGCCTGCGTTGACGCTGATCTCGGTGGAAAAGCCCTGGATGCTGTCATCACCGGCACCGTTGATATCCCACTCGGAGGGCGGACTTCCGGTCTTGGAGTTCTCGCAGGCCACAAGGTTCACCACGGGGTCACAGGGACCCGCAGCCACCGCCGCTGGTGCAGTGAGGGGCAAGAGGGCCGCCACCATCGCGATCACCATGGGCACTAAGAAACCCTTGAGGACTCGCTGGGGTCGGTTGGCTGAAGTACCGGGCATCAGAACTCCTGGGGGGTGGCGCGCCGAAAATGCGAATACGGGTCCGCGATTTCAGGCACGGTCCCTGCTTGCCGCTCCCCAGCCAGGGTCAAACCAAGATCTTCAGTTATGGAACTCAGGGTTTTTGCACTTGGATGGTCGTTCCGAAGATCGGGACCGGATCCGGCAGCGGCTGAACTGAAGTTCATGCCGTCACCGGATCACCGGAACGAACAGGCCAAGTTGCCCTTGGCAGGAGTGTAGGGGTGTGGCCTGCCGACCACAAGGCGTTCCGGCAACAGATCCGTAGATTTCGCAGAATCGGCAGTAGATTTAGGGGGTACAACCACCCGGGCCACCCAGGAGAACCGAAGCGCCTTGCACCTGAAAAGTTTGACTGTCCGAGGATTCAAGTCGTTCGCGTCGGCCACGACGTTCGACTTTGAGCCCGGCGTCACTGCCGTCGTAGGGCCCAATGGCTCGGGCAAATCCAATGTTGTGGATGCCCTGGCTTGGGTCATGGGGGAGCAGGGTGCCAAGACCCTGCGTGGCGGCAAGATGGAAGATGTCATCTTCGCGGGCACCTCGGGCCGGCCACCCCTTGGCCGCGCGCATGTGTCCCTGACCATCGACAATGCGGACAACGCTCTTCCCATCGAGTACAGCGAAGTGACCATCTCCCGGACGCTCTTCAGGACAGGCGGATCCGAGTACGCCATCAATGGCGCTCCGTGCCGGCTCCTTGACATCCAGGAACTCCTGTCGGACTCAGGCCTGGGCCGTGAAATGCACGTCATTGTGGGTCAGGGCCAATTGGACCGCGTCCTGCACGCCACTCCTGAAGACCGCCGCGGCTTCATCGAGGAAGCCGCGGGCATCCTCAAGCATCGCCGCCGCAAGGAAAAAACCGTCCGCAAACTCGAGGCCATGCAGGCCAACCTGGCGCGGCTCGGTGACCTCACTGCGGAAATCCGGCGGCAGCTCACTCCGTTGGGAAAGCAGGCAGAAATCGCCCGCCGCGCCCAAACAGTCCAGTTCGATGTCCGGGACGCCAGGTCCCGCCTCCTGGCGGACGACCTGGTCCAGCTGACAACCAGCCTTGAACAGGATGTTGCCGACGAAGCCGCGCTCAAGGAGCGCCGCCAGGTGGTGGAGGCGGGGCTGGGACTTGGACGGCGACGCCAGGCCGCGCTGGAGCAGCAGGCCGCCGAAGCAACCCCGAAGCTCAATGCCGCCCGCGACCATTGGTACCAGCTCTCCGCCGGACGGGAGCGCCTGCGTTCCCTGGGTTCCCTCGCTTCTGAACGCCGCAGGCTCCTGGGGTCCTCGGAAGCCACCGCTGAGTCGGGGCGGGACCCGGAGCAGCTTGAACGCCAAGCGGCCCGTGTCCGTGAGGAAGAGTCGGCCTTGGAACACGACATCCTGGCCAAACAAGCAGCGCTCCTTGAAGCCACGGTGGCAAAGGATGCCGCTGAGTCGCTGTCGGCGGCCGAGGACAAACGATTGACGGCCATGCTGCGCGCTGCCGCTGACCGCAGGGAAGGGCTCGCCAAGCTTGCAGGCCAAGTGGCCGCCGCCCGGTCCAAGGCGGAAGCTGCCGAGGCTGAGCGCGGCCGGCTCCGGGAATCCCTCGCGTCCGGTGATGAACGGCGTCGCAAGGCCCAAAGCGAGTTCACTGCCCTTGAATCCCAGGTGGCCGGGGTTGAGGACGGCGAGGAAAGCCTCGACGCCGACTATGAAAATGCGAATGAGGTCCTGGACGCTGTCCTCGCCGAGATCGAAGAATTGAAAGCCACCGAACGGGAGGCCGTCCGCGAGAGGGATGCCCTGACTGCACGACGCGATGCGCTGCAGCTCGGACTCAACCGCAAGGATGGTTCCGGAAGTCTCTTGGAGGCCGAAGGCATCCTTGGCCCCTTGGCCGCCGTGGTTGCCATCGAGCCTGGGTTCGAGCCCGCCATCGCTGCCGCTCTGGGAAGTGCCTCGGACGCCTTGGTGGTTGCAGATGCGCACAGCGCAGCAGCAGCAATCTTGTCCTTGAAGGATGACGACGCCGGCCGTGCGGCCTTGCTCCTGGCCGGCAGTTTTGCCGGCGATGACCAAGCCCCAGCCGACGCGTTGCTTCCCCCCGGCAGCCGCTGGGCCTCCGACGTCGTGAAAATCTCCGACCCCGCAGCCCAAGGTGCCTTGGCGCTGCTGGCGGGAACCGTCGTCGTCGATGACATTCACACTGCGGCAGCGCTCGTCTCTGAACAACCGGCGCTTAAAGCGGTCACGCGCGAGGGC
Source organism: Arthrobacter sp. AK01 (assembly GCF_021109375.1). Classification (NCBI taxonomy): domain Bacteria; kingdom Bacillati; phylum Actinomycetota; class Actinomycetes; order Micrococcales; family Micrococcaceae; genus Arthrobacter; species Arthrobacter sp. AK01. The sequence continues at coordinate 6,344 of NZ_JAJOHP010000081.1, read as the reverse complement.
GACGTCTTTACGGCCCTGACTGTTACTGGCGGCTCGGCAACTGCGCCGTCCCTGCTGGAAGTCCAGGCAGCAGTGGACGACGCCGCAGCCAGGCTCCAGGAGGTCACGTCCCGCTTGGAGCGTGGCCGGTTCGCCCTGGCCGGCGCCCAGTCCCGCCGCGCCGAGGCACAGGACAGGGCCGATGCCGCCTTGGAGCGCCTGCACGAATCCGATGCCCGGCTCGCCGCAGTGGCCGAGCGCCTTGGCCACCTCAATTCCGTTCTTCGCAGTGCCGTGGGTGAAAGTGATCGGCTCGCCGCATCAATGGCCAAGGCTGACGCCAACATCGCTGCCGCCGAACTGGACCTCGAAGTCGCCGCGGAACGGCTCGCCGCCGCCCAGGAAGCGCCGGACGAGGAACCGTCCACGGATCAGCGTGACGAACTCGCCGCGCAAGCCAGGACTGCCCGTTCCCTTGAAACGGAAGCCAGGCTGGCGCTGAGGACTGCGGAAGAGCAGTTGGGCGCCATCAGCAACCGGGCAGCCTCGCTCGAGCGGGCTGCGGCCACAGAACGCCGCGCCCGAGAAGAGGCGGCCCGAAGGGCACAGCGGCGCCGGGCACAGGCGCAGCGTGCTTCGGCCGTTGCGTCTGCGGTGGAGCAGGCACTGCGGTTCATCGATGTCTCAGTGGAGGTGGCGGGCTGGGAGCGTGACCTCGCCGAGCAGACACGGGAACAACTTGAGAAGGAGCTCTCCGACGTCCGGTCCGGTAACGATGCCCTGGCCAAGGAGCTTGCCGAACTGACGGACTCCGTACACCGGGACGAGATGGCGCGGACCCAGCAGCGTCTGCGTATCGAAGCCCTGGAAACGCGCTCCATCGAGGAACTTGGCCTTTCCGCGGAGCAACTCGTTGCTGATTTTGGCCCCCACCTGCCTGTGCCAATGCCTGCCGGTACCACCACCGACAAGTGGGCCGAACTCCGTGCCCCCGTGGACGAGAACGGCGACGAAATCGTTGAAGGTATTCCGTTCGCCCGGGCGGAGCAGGAAAAAAGACTCAAGAAAGCGGAACGGGAGCTGGCCGCACTGGGCAAAGTGAACCCGCTCGCCCTGGAGGAATTTGCCGCCTTGGAAGAAAGGCATCAGTTCCTCAGCTCGCAGCTCGAAGACCTCAAGTCCAGCCGCAAGGACCTGCTGGACATCATCAAAGAGGTGGACGCGAGGGTTCAGCAGGTCTTTACCGAGGCCTTCGCCGACACGTCGGCCCAGTTCGACCACGTCTTTGCCCGTCTCTTCCCCGGCGGCGAGGGCAAGCTGGTGCTCACGGACCCTGACGACATGCTGACCACGGGAATCGAAGTGGAAGCCCGTCCGGCCGGCAAGAAAATCAAGAGGCTTTCGTTACTCTCCGGCGGTGAGCGTTCCCTGACGGCAGTGGCCCTGTTGGTGGCGATCTTCAAAGCCCGGCCCTCGCCGTTCTACGTCATGGATGAAGTGGAAGCGGCCTTGGACGATACCAACCTGGGGCGCCTCATCACCATTTTCGAGGAACTGCGGGAGTCCAGCCAATTGATCGTGATTACCCACCAGAAGCGCACCATGGAAGTGGCTGACGCCCTCTACGGTGTGACGATGAGGGGCGACGGCGTCTCCACCGTCATCAGCCAGAGGCTCGGTGCCGGGGCATAGCTTTATGAGAAGGTAGGGGTGTGAACGATTTCCTACCCATAATTCTGTCCATTCTCGCTGCGCTCGTGGTGGTCGGCGGACTCGTGCCGGTGCTGCTGAAGGCCCGGAAGTCCGGGGCAAAGTACCCCGGGACGCGGGATGCGAACGATCCCCTGCAGTCGTCGGCAGCAAGCGGCGGAACCCTGGTGGAGGACCGCCCGGACTCGGTCAAGGCGCCGGCGCCGACGTTTGACGGAACCGTCGAAGGCACTGACGTGCCTGACGACGTTGCAGGGCTCGAAACCATCGCCATTGACACTCCGGCACCGGTGGAGGGTCGCCTGACCCGCCTGCGCGCCCGCCTGGTCAAATCCAACAGCATCCTGGGCAAGGGGCTGCTGGCTTTGTTGTCCGGCGACAAGATCGACGAAAACGTGTGGGACGAGGTTGAAGAAACCCTCTTGCTGGCGGACCTTGGCACCGAACCAACCATGCAGTTGGTCGAGGCCTTGCGGGAGCGTGTCAAGGTGCTCGGCACCCGTAGCCCCGAGGACGTCAAGGCCATGCTCCGCGAAGAACTCATCAAGCTGGTGGATCCCGATATGGATCGCTCCTTGAATGTCGAACGCAAGGGCGACCGGCCCGCCGTCGTGCTTGTTGTCGGTGTCAACGGCGTCGGCAAGACCACCACCGTCGGCAAGCTTGCCCGCGTCCTGGTGGCCGAAGACAAGGATGTGCTGTTGGGCGCAGCCGACACCTTCCGCGCCGCGGCCGCCGAGCAGTTGGCCACATGGGGACAACGCGTTGGAGTGCCCACCGTGAAGTCGGACATCGACGGCGCCGACCCCGCCTCGGTTGCCTACGAAGCCGTGAAGGCCGGCATCGACCAGGAAGTCGATGTGGTCATGGTGGACACTGCAGGGCGCCTGCAGAACAAGACCGGCCTGATGGACGAGCTCGGCAAGGTCAAGCGCGTGATCGAGAAACTGGCTGAAGTGGATGAGGTCCTGCTGGTCCTGGACGCCACCACAGGGCAGAACGGCCTCAACCAGGCCCGTGTGTTCGCTGAGGTTGTCAATATCACGGGCATCGTGCTGACCAAGCTTGATGGCACAGCCAAGGGCGGCATCGTTGTCGCCATCCAGAAGTCGTTGGGTGTCCCTGTTAAGCTGATCGGCTTGGGCGAAGGCCCGGATGACCTCGCGCCGTTCGACGCCGAAGCCTTTGTGGACGCGCTGCTCAACTAGCACTCCGCACAAAACTGGCTGGCATTTGTGGTTGTCCTGAGTCCTCGGAGCAACCACAAATGCCAGTCAGTTTTTGGGTTTAAGGGGTTCGCGTGCCAGCGACCAGCCTGCTGCCGTGAGGAGGAGTACGCCGCCTGTGATGCCGAAGGCCCAGCCATAGCCCAGGCGGTCGGCAAGCAGGCCTGCCACGACGGGGCCAATGATGGCCCCGGTGTCCGCCGCCATCTGGAAGACCGCCAGCACTTTGCCCCCGGAGCGTCCCCGGCCAATGACATCGGCGACGGCGGCCTGCTGCGCCGGACCCAACAAACCTGAGCCGAATCCTGCCACTGCGGACGCAATGAGGAATGCCGGCAAATCCGTGGTCAAGCCAATGACGCCGGTGGCCAGGCCGGTGATGACCAGGCCAGGGATGAGCAGGGGCTTGCGTCCCCAGGCATCAGCCAAACGCCCGGAAAAGGTCAGGGCAGTGGCGTTGCCCATGGCAAAGATGGCCAATGCCCACGCGGCAGTTTCCGGCTTCGACTGCAGGACGGCCACTGCGAACAGCGGGATCGTGGCCATGCGGACGCCGAAGGTTACCCAGCCGTTGCCGAAACTCGAGAACACTGCGGCCCGGTAGGCAGAGTCAGTCAGTGCTTCCTTCAAGGTCATGGCTGGTGCCGTCGCAGTATCTTCCGCCGCATTGCCCTCGCCGCTCAGCATGGTCCGGACCACCAAGGCTGCCACCAGCAGGGCGCCGGCGTAGGCAAGGAAAGGCACACGGAGGCCGAAGCCTGCCAGCAAACCGCCTACGACCGGTCCCAGCACGCTCCCGATCAGGAAAGCCGAAGCGTAGGCACCGGAGACCCTCCCGCGCCGCTCCGGGGGAGCCAACCGGATGAGCAAGCCCATGGCAGCAACCGTAAACATGACGGAGCCGGCGCCACCGAGGCCGCGGAAGATCAGCAGCTGCCAGTAGTCCTGGGCGAAGGCGCATGCCGCAGTAGACACCGCTACGATCAGCAGGCCTGAAACGTAGACATTCCGCTCGCCGAACCGTCCTATCAGGGCTCCTCCCGCCGGGGCAAACACGAGCCTCATGAAGGCGAAGATGCTGACGATCACGGCGGCGGCGGTAGCGCCGACGTCGAACGTCGTGGCGAATTGCGGCAGGACCGGCGCCACGAGGCCAAAGCCCAGCGCGATCAGGAACGCCGCAGCCAACATCACCTTGATATCGCGGGGCAAGGGTGTTTTCTCCTGCCGGACCCTTGGAGCTTTGACGGATCTGGGCGACTGGGTCATACGGGGTTGGTCCTTCAAGGTGGTTCGGGGCTCATCTGGTCAAAAGCTGGGTATTTCCGGTGAAGTCTGACGCCTGAAACATATCCGTAACATCGCAGATATGCACCATTTACGTTGGGGAGGTTGTTGTAACCGGCGCGCAATATAAAACCCGCGCAGGTGAAACACGGCGGCACAAAACTCTTAAGCAGGACGCAAACGGCGTCAGGACAGCGGTTGAACCGCAGATCTAGCAAGAGAGGAACGTGCACCATGGAACTTACCGCAGGTCACGTATGGGTCATGGTGGCAGCCGCGCTTGTGCTGTTCATGACACCCGGTCTGGCATTCTTCTACGGCGGCATGACACGCGCCAAGGCAGCCCTGAACATGATGATGATGAGCTTCATCTCCATCGGCATCGTCGGCGTTGTCTGGGTGCTGTGGGGCGCGTCAATGAGCTCCGGCGAAGGCTTCATGGAAATCGTGGGCAACCCGTTCGCCACCTTCGGCCTCGAAGGCATCAATACTCCTGATGGCCTCATCAAGGTTGGCTACGCGGCCACCTTCGCCATCATCACGGTTGCGCTGATCAGTGGCGCAATCGCCGACCGCGCCAAGTTCGGCGCCTGGAGCATCTTTGTTCCGGTCTGGGTCACCCTCGTCTACTGCCCGCTGGCCTACATGGTTTGGGGCGGCGGACTGTTCGGTCCTGAAGGTGCAATCGGCAAGGCCCTCGGCCCGGCCATCGACTTCGCCGGCGGCACTGTAGTGCACATCAACGCCGGTGTGGCGGCACTCGTCCTGGTTCTCATCATCGGCAACCGCCGTGGCTTCGGCAAGGACCCGAACCACCGCCCGCACAACATCCCGTTCGTCATGCTCGGCGCAGCAATCCTGTGGTTCGGCTGGTTCGGCTTCAACGGTGGTGCAGCAACCACCGCCGAACAGGGCGGCCTGATCTGGATCAACACCCTCGCAGCTCCCGCAGCGGCCATGATCGGCTGGCTCATCACTGAACGCATCCGTGACGGACACCCGACCTCCCTCGGCGCAGCATCCGGTGTGGTTGCCGGCCTCGTGGCCATCACCCCCGCTTGTGCCAACGTCAGCCCTGTCGGCGCCCTGGGCCTCGGCGTGGTTGCCGGTGTAGCCTCGGCCCTGGCAGTCGGCCTCAAGTTCCGCTGGGGTTTCGATGACTCCCTGGATGTTGTAGGCGTCCACCTGGTATCAGGCATCATCGGCACCGTGGCACTGGGCTTCATCGCCCTTCCCACCGACGGTGTGGGCGGCGGCCTCTTCTACGGCGGCGGCATGACCCAGATGTGGGCCCAGCTCGCAGCAGCCGGCATCGCCATCGCTTTCTCGGCCATCATGACGGCCATCATCGCCTTCGCCATCCACAAGACCATGGGCTTCCGGGTCTCCACGGAGCAGGAGAACGTTGGCGTCGACCTCAGCCTCCACGCTGAGACGGCCTACGAATTCGGAGTCAACGGCCACGGTGGCAGCTTCCAGCCGCTGCACGAGGCCATGACTGGAAAGTCGGAGACAGCAGCAGCCAAGGCCGCCGCAGAAGGCAAGGAGAGTGTCCAGGCATGAAGCTCATCACAGCGATCGTCCGTCCCGAGAAGCTTGAAGCGGTCCGGGAAGGCCTCGAAGCATACGGGGTCCAGGGCCTGACGGTCAGCGCGGCCAGCGGCTACGGCCGCCAGCGCGGATACACCGAGGTGTATCGCGGAGCAGAATACAACGTGGATCTGCTGCCCAAGATCCGCATCGAGGTCCTCGCCACGGATGAGCAGGCAGACGACATCCTGGATGTCCTCATCGCCAGCTCCAACACTGGCCGCGCCGGTGACGGCAAGGTGTGGACCGTGGATGTCTACGAAGCAGTACGGGTCCGGACCGGTGAGCGCGGCGCAGCCGCGATCTAGGTTCTGACCGGATCCTATTTCCGACGCAGCACAGCGGGGGGGGGGGGGGGGGGCGGGGCGGCGGCCCCCCGGGGGGGGGGGTTTGTGTAGAGACCGCCCCGGCCCCCCGCCGCCCCTGAGCCCCCCCCCCCCCCGGCCCCCCCGCCGGCGCCGCCCCCGCCCCGCCTGCCGCCCCCCCCCCACCCACACCCCCCCCCCCCCCCGCCGGCCCGCCCCCCCCCCCCCCCCCCCCCCCCCGCTGTTG
>NZ_JAJOHP010000080.1:0-18816 GCF_021109375.1 Arthrobacter sp. AK01 | reverse complement strand
CTGGGGGGGGCTTGTTTTAATCCCCCCCCCCACAAAAAACCCCCCCCGGGTGTTTGTTATTTCCCAACAAAAAACAAAAAAAAACCCCCCGGGGGGGCGCCCCCCCCCGGGGGGCCCCCCCCCCCCGTCGTACGCGGTTTTAGTCAGGCGTTACTTGACGATGCCCTTGTCCTTCAGCCATGCGGCTGCTGCATCCTTGGGTGCCTGCTTCTGGTCGCCGCTGACCGCACGGTTCAGGTTGATCAGGTCATCGGTGGTCAGGATCTTGGAGACGTTGTTGAGCGCTTCCTTGGCCTTGTCCGTCATCTTGGCCTCCTTGACCAGCGGCAGGACCTGCTGGGCCTTGAAGTTGTTCTTCGGGTCTTCAAGGACCACGAGGTCGTTATCTGCGATGGAAGGCGTGGTGGTGTAGATGTCGGCCACCTGGACCTTGTCCTCCAGAAGGGCTTGGAGGGTCAGGTTGCCGCCGCCGTCGCTGAAGGGCTGGAGGCCCTTGAGCTCGCAACCATAGTTGGCCTTCAGCCCCGGGAAGCCGTAGGCACGCGTTTCAAACGTTGCCGGAGCCGCCATGGTGAAGTCCTTGCAGACCTTGGCCAAGTCCTCGATGGACTTGAGCTGGTACTTCTCAGCCGTGGCCTTGGTAACCACCATGGCGTCCTTGGACTCGGCCTTCGCCGGCTCCAGGACGGCGAGTCCCTCCGGAAGCTTGCCTGGGAGGGCCTTATAAACATCCTCCGCGGAAACTTCCTTTGCTTCGGTGTCCACAAAGGAGAGCAGGTTGCCGGAGTAGTCCGGGACGAGGTCGACGGAGCCATCCTGGACGGCCTTGAAGTAGATTTCGCGCGAACCGATATTCGGCTTGGACGTGGCCGTCAGACCTGCGGCGTTGAGAGCGCCGACGTAGATCTCGGCGATGACCTGGCTCTCCGGGAAGTCGGCCGAACCGACAACCAGGGAGCCGCCGGCAGCGGAGCCGCTCGGCGCAGAGGTGGAGGGCGTGGCCAACGGGCTGCCGCCACACGCGCTCAATGCGAGGGCTACACCCAGTCCAGCTGCGAGGCCGCCGAGACCACGGCGCGTAAGGGTCATGGGAACGGGATTTTTCATGGTGTACCTCCTTGAACGGCAGCCCCTGCGGGAGCTGTGGCTGTGAGATCATCGGCCGCCTTCTGGCGGCCGCTTGAGTCGAGGGTCAGGCCGGGCGAGAGGATAAGCCTCTGCACGCCGGCAACGATAAGGTCCACGGCGATGGCCAGCCCTGCAATGAGCAACGAACCGCCGAGCATTCGGGGGAAATCCTGCAGGACAAGTCCGTCAAACAGGTAACGCCCCAGCCCACCCAGCGGCAGGTAAGCCACCACTGAAACAGTCGCGATGACCTGCAGAACCGCCGTGCGGATGCCGCCGAACATCACCTGGAGGCCATTGGGTAATTCCACCCGGAACAGGATCTGGAGTTCGGTCATGCCCATGGCCCGGGCGGCGTCCACCACGGTGGCATCGACGCTGGAGATGCCGGCGTACGTGCCTGCCAGCAGCGGCGGAACCGTAAGAATGACAAGGGCCCACACAGGCGGCATCAAGCCGGTGCCGGCGAGCAAGGCGAAAAGGACCAGCAAACCCAGTGTTGGGAGGGCGCGAAGTGCCCCGGCAACTGCAACAGCGACTACCCGGCCGCGGCCCGTGTGCCCGATGTAGAGACCGATAGGCATTGCGATGGCGGCTGCGATGAGGAGCACCAGCGCGCTGTACTGGAGGTGTTCCAGTATCCGGGTGGGAATTCCGCCGCTCCCTGTCCAGTGGGAGGGATCGGTCAGCCAGGCAATGGTCTCGGCGAAGATGTTCATGCGGATGCCCCCGGATCGGGGCGAAGGGCTGCGTGCTGGGTGGCAGGTCCTGCTTTGGGCTCGGTAACGAGGGTATTGGCATCCGGCCGGTTCGGCTTACCGCCGGCCGCCCGCGTCCAAGGAGTCAGAAGGCGCTCCAGAACCACCAGGACAGCATCCATCAGCAGTGCAAGCACCAGAATCGCGATAATACCCACCACCACTTCGGTGATAAACGTGCGCTGGAGCCCGTCGGTGAACAGGAACCCGAGATTGCCCACCCCGAGCAGCGCAGCGACGCTGACCAGAGAGATGTTGCTGACAGAGACGACCCGCAGGCCTGCAAACATCACGGGCAGCGACAACGGGAGATCCACTTGGAAGAAGCGGGCCAGGGGTTTGAAGCCCATGGCGACGGCAGCGTTGCGGAGATCGTCGTCCACGGAGTCGAAGGCGTCCATGGCCGCACGGACCAGCAAGGCGACAGCATAGATGGTCAACGCCACCACAACGTTCAGCGGATCCAGGATCCGGGTGCCCAGGACGGTGGGGAGAATGATGAACAGTGCCAGGGAGGGAATGGTGTAGAGCAACGACGTGGCCGTGGCCACGACGGACCTGAGCGTGCTGTTGCGCCTGGCCAGCTGGGCCAACGGGATGGAAATCAACAAGCCAAGGATCATGGGAATGAGGGCAAGCACCATGTGCTGGCCCGCCAGGCCCAGGACCATGCCACTGTTATTGAGGAACCACTCCATCAGGTGGCGTCCTCCCTTTGGTGGCGGACTTCTTCAATGAGCGACAGGACTTCCGGCGCCTTCAAGACCCCGGCCACCCGGCCGTCGTCGTCCACTGCAACGCCCAGCCCCGACGGCGACGACAACGCGGCATCCAAAGCACGCCTCAGGGTGTCGCCCTTGCGGAAGAGCGATCCGCCAGGGATCAACCCGGCACCATCACGGGGCGAGGACCACCCGAGCGGACGCGAATCCTCATCCACGACCAAGGCCCACTCGCCCGTTTCCCGGCCCGCGTGACGGCCATCGGAAGGACCGACCATGGTCACCGGGTGCAACGTCACAGCGTCCGCGGGGTTGAAGGCAAGGTGCCTGAAGCCGCGGTCGCGCCCCACGAAAGAGGCAACAAAGTCGTTCGCCGGTGCCCGCAGGATCTCCTCCGGCGCCGCATATTGCGCCAGCTTTCCGCCAACGGCAAAGACGGCAACTTTGTCGCCAAGAACCGTAGCTTCATCGATGTCGTGCGTGACGAAAACGATGGTCTTGGCCAGTTCCCTCTGCAGGCGCAGGAGTTCCTGCTGCAGTTCGTCCCGGACCACGGGATCCACAGCACTGAAGGGTTCGTCCATGAGCAGGACAGGCGGATCAGCAGCGAGCGCCCGGGCAACCCCGACGCGCTGCTGCTGACCACCCGAGAGTTGGGACGGGTACCGCTTGCCAAGAACGGAAGCCAGTCCGACGACGTCGAGCAGTTCCGCGGCACGTTTCCGCGCCGCTGCCTTGGGAACGCCGTTAAGCCGCGGGACGGTGGCGATGTTATCCAGCACCGAACGATGCGGCAGCAGGCCCGATGACTGCATGACGTAGCCCATTGAACGGCGGAGCTGCGCTGCAGGCACGTGCGAGACGTCCTCGCCTGCCACTGTGATGGTTCCGCTGGAGGGCTCCACCATCCGGTTGATCATGCGCAGGGATGTGGTCTTGCCACAGCCTGAAGGCCCAACGAACACCGTGATCGAGCCTTTGTCGATGGACATGCTCAGGGCGTCCACCGCCGGCTGCCCGCCCTGGTATTGCTTGGTTACGCTCTGGAACTCAATCATGGCTTCGGCCATACCCGGGCTTACCTATCTGTGGTCGAAAACATCGGTGGTCGAGAACATCGGTAGAGCCACACGATCATATGCACTCTTATTACTTGGCTGCAAAGCAATCTTCACCCAGCGTAGCCAGCCCCACCGGCGATGTCAGCGCCGCCACGTTTTCCGTAATGAATCGGCAATGTTCAGCGTTTCCTTCGTTTGCCGCCTTTCCCGGCCCGTTCCTCAGCTTGATCGTGCCTGTATCGTTCCGCCGCGCGCTGGCCCCTGCTCGCTGAGACGACCTTCTGGTGCCATTCGCGCTGGTAGGCCCGCCGCGCCGCTGCGTCATGTTTCCTGGCAAGGGCTGCCAACTCACGTTGCAATTTCTGGTAGCTTGCCCAGCGCCGGGGATCGAGGGCTTCTTCAGCCAGTGCTTCCTGAACTGCGCACCCGGGTTCGGCTTGGTGGACGCAATCCGCGAAGCGGCAACGGGTGAAGAGTTCCTCCAGGTCGCCGAACATCTCCTCCATGCCATCGTCTGCATCAAAGAGTCCAAATCCGCGGACGCCTGGGGTGTCCATCAGGACCGCGCCGCCGGACAGGGGCACCAACTCGCGTGATGTTGTGGTGTGCTTGCCTTTGCCGTCGCCAGCGCGGACCGCGCCGGTTTGTTGGACGTCCCGGCCCGCGAGGGCATTGATGAGCGTTGATTTCCCTGCGCCGGAAGGGCCAAGCAGGACCAAAGTAGCGCCAGCGGGAATGTGCTGCATCAATTCGTCGAGCCCGTCGCCCTGCTCCGCCGACGTGGTGACGACATCCACGCCGGCAGCTTGCAGGATGACTTCACCCACGACATCGTCTGCCAAGTCGGCAAGGTCCGCTTTGGTAATGACGACAAGAGGCGTGGCACCGGAATCCCATGCCGCCACGAGCGTCCGCTCAAGGCGGTTATGGGTGAGGGGACGGTCCACTGGGACGACCACCGCGACGATATCGATGTTGCTGCCCAGGATTTGTTCCTCCGAGGAAGCTTCGAAGGCGCGTTTGCGGCTGAGTGCGGAATGCCGCGGCAGGACCTCGACGACGGCAGGCTCACCTGCGTTGTTGTGGCCGAGCCATACCCAGTCTCCGGTGGCTGGCACAAGCCCGTGCAGTGGATAGGGCAGGTGCAGGAGACCCTCTGCGGATGCTACGAGCACCCGATTCCGGTCCAGGCGCACTACGCGGCCCGGGCTGGAAGTTTCCTGGGCCGCCGGCGCCGGGTGGGCAGCGAAAAGTCCCACGGTCTTGTCCGTGAAGCCGTACTCCACCGGTCCGTGAAACAGATTTTTGGGAAGTTGCTTGGTGGAACTGAAGGAAGGGTCGCTTGAAGAAGCGTAAGTATTCAATGAAATGCCTCTGGTGAGGCCCGGCCGCCTAGATTCGGCAGGCTGATGCCGGGACAAGATTGGTGGGCTGATGACGGCACGCCGCAACTGAGTGCGGGGCGCGCAAGATCGTGGCAATCATCAAAATCCACCTCCTCGGCATCCGGCCGGCAGATGAAGTGCCGGCAACGTTGTTTAGCGTAGCCAAGCGGTGACGCTTTGGCTAGTCTTTCGCGGCGCTTTCTAGCTCAGCTTCCCGTCTGCCGGGCGCTCCCGGTGCATGCGCAGTGCCGTGTCCACCAAGGACACCCGGTTGAGTTTCCCGATGTCCAGCAACGGAATCCACGCGGCGTGGGTGGTGCTGCCATCCACCTCGTGGGTCAGTTCGCCGCCCACCACCGTGGCCTCATAGACCAGGCGGAGGGCTTGGAAGTCCTTCACGGAACCGTCAGGTCTGGCCTCGCCCGGCCAGTGGCCTACATCGATGCCCAGCATGCGTTCGATGCGCGCTTGGTAGCCGGTTTCCTCGAATACCTCGCGCCTGCACCCATCCACCGGGTGTTCGGCCAGATCAAGGCCTCCGCCCGGAAGCGTCCACCCTTCTTTGCCGTCCTGCTTCCAATAGGCCAGCAGGATCTTCTCCTCCTGGACAATCACGGCGTACGCGGCTGGGCGGGTATCGAACTGCAGGCTCATGCAGCCAGCATAAATCCTTGAATCACATCGTTAGGGAAGCTCAGCGGCGGTGATGGGACCTGCTTCTTCGGGACCAAGGTCAGGCGCCTCGCGAAGCTCGACGACGGTGCCCGGCTTACCAAGCTCCAGCACCTTAATGCTGTTGCGGCCGGATTTCAGCAACGGGGCTGGCGCATAGAGGGTGACTTGTGGGCCCTTCTCCCAATACCTGCCCAGGAGGAAACCGTTGAGCCAGATGAAGCCCTTCCCGGAATCGGGCAAGGCAATGTAGGTGTCGGCCGGCTCATCTACCTCAAAGTCGGTTCCGGCCAGGGACTCCAGGTCCTCTTGCTTCCAGTCGGCGAGCGCAACGGGAGTCTGTGTCCAATGGAAGGTGTACCGCTGGTTGATGAGGACACCGCCCAGGATGCCCTTGCCCTGGCCTGTCAGGGGTCCGTAGTTGATGCGCCCCAGGTTCTCGACCAGGATGTCCAGCTTGGCTGGAATACCTGTGCCGGTAACCGTCAGGCCTTCCGCTCCAGTGACGTCGTCCAGGACGCCGGCGAAGACGCCATCCACCCAAACATAGGCACGGTCGTTCAGGCCGGTGATCTTTAGCCGGCTCTCCGTAGGAGTATCAGCCCGTCCTGGCAGGATGGCTTCGGAGCTGTACAGCACCAGGCCGGCGTCGAGTCCCAATTCTTCGAAGCTGAGTGGCTTGACGCTGCTGACCACCCCGCCTGCGTTTCCAACGAGCTCCAACAGATCCTGCCCCTCCGTCAATGGCAAGGTCTGCGCCGGAAGCACCGGGGCCCCGGCCAGCAACTCAACAGGGAGTTCGGGCAGCTCTTCAATGCCCTGCGCGCGGAAGAACTCCCGGCGGAAGGCGTGGAACTTCGGCGTGAGTGCACCGTTCTCAGCGATGGGCGCGTCGGAGTCGTAGCTGGTGACGGTCGGCTGAAGCATGGTGCCGTCATGGTTGCTGCCGGAGCTGAGGCCAAAGTTGGTTCCGCCGTGAGCCATGTAGGCGCAGATCGAACCGCCGAGATCGAGCATTTTCCGGGCTTCGAGTGCTGCGTCATCGGCGTCGCGGCGGTGGTGCAGTTCGCCCCAGTGGTCAAACCAACCGCCCCAGAACTCAACGTTGAAGAACGGCTCACCGGGCCGTCGTCGCTGCCAGGTGGCTACGGCCTCGTCGCCGCGGCTTCCCAACGTTGCCGTCGCCCAGGTGCCTTCGATGGAACCGCCGTCGAGGAAGTAGTCGTTGCCACCGTCAGCCGTAAAGAGCATCTCCGTGATACCGCGTTCCTCAAGCACCTGCCGGTTCCAGCGGATGTAATCATGGTCGTCGCCGTAGCTGCCGTACTCATTCTCGATTTGAACCGCCACCACAGGACCACCTGCAGAGCTCTGCCGCGAGGCAATGATGGGAAGGAGGTGATCGAACCACTCCTCGATGGCTGCGGTGAACACCGGGTCCATGCAGCGCAGGCCAAGGCCCGGGATGCCTGTCAGCCAGGCGGGAAAGCCGCCGTTGTCCCATTCAGCACAGATGTACGGCCCGGGACGGACGATGACGTCCAATCCTTCACCAGCTGCGACGTCAATGAACCGTCCCAGGTCGCGCCACCCGCTGAAGTCCGGAGCCTGATCGCGCTTAGGCTGGTGGAAGTTCCAGGCAACGTATGTGTCAACAGTGTTGGCGCCCATTGCCTTGAGCCGGCGCAGCCGGTCCTGCCACAGGTCCGGATGCACGCGGAAGTAGTGGATGGCTCCGGCGAGGATGCGATACGGTTCACCCGAACGGTAAAGGACGGCGTCGTGGTAGCTCAAGAGGGCGTTGTTCACACGGAACAGATTAGCTCAATTTCCAACATTTATGCACAGGTGATGAACACATGACCAATCTTGATACTTCTCCGGCACAAGAAGTGTGCCCGGCAGCTACGGAAGATCAGGGTCCGTGCGTTCAGCTGTGGCCCGAACGTGAGGTTCCCTTGGGTGGGGTTCGTGCCATGAATGTCATGAGGACGCTGCCCCAGCGCGGGCTGCCGACTGTTGGCGCATGGTGCTTCCTGGACAGCTTCGGCCCCGACAGGGTGGCCATGAGCGTCCTTCCCCATCCGCACTGTGGGCTCCAAACGGTCACCTGGCCTTTGGAAGGCGCAGTGCGGCACCGCGACAGCGTGGGCAGCGATGTCGTGGTACGGCCGGGCGAGCTGAACATCATGACAGCAGGCCATGGCATCTCACACTCGGAGTTCTCGGTCCTCCCCTCCACCACCGCGGCAGGATCAAGCCCCGAGGCGCAAGGGATTCCCGTTTCGCGTGGGCTCCAACTGTGGGTAGCCCTTCCTGAGGAGCACCGCCACCGTCCGCCGTCCTTCGAGCAGGTGAAGGACCTGCCGGTAGCAGTCGGCGAAGGCTTTACGGCCACCGTGATGGTGGGCGAATTCGCCGGCCAACGCTCCCCAGCCACCATGTTCAGCCCCATCGTTGGAGCCGATATCACGGGCTCCGGCCCACTTGAGCTGCCCGTGCGTCCGGACTTTGAACACGCAGTATTGGTGCTGGACGGCCATGTGGTCATCGACGGTCAAGACATAGAGGCCGGCCCGCTGGCCTACCTGGGGGCGGGCCGGACCAACCTTGATGTCGTAGCCGGGCCGGACACGCGGTTCATGCTCCTCGGCGGCGAACCGTTCGGCGAGGATCTGCTCATGTGGTGGAACTTCGTTGGGCGGACCCACGAGGAAGTCGAACAGGCGCGTGAGGAATGGGAAGCAGAGGGACTCCTCGACGACGACGCTGCCACCGCCTCACGCTTCGGCTTCGTCCCCGGCCATGGTCCCGATGCCGGACCGGAGGCCGGCCGCATTCCCGCTCCTCCGCTTCCCGGCGTTAGACTGCGGCCACGAACCCGCGGTTAGGCCGCTGCTAACGGCGCTGCTCGGCCACCAACCGCGGGACGCCGAACACGGGATCCTGCTGAAGTATGCGTACATCAACAATGCCGTCTTCGGCCAGCTTCGCCTTGAATGCTTCCTGCAGCCGGGGAACATTCATGCCAAGTCCGCTTCCCAGGATCACCGGCCCGTCCAGTCGCAACTGCCGAACGGCTTGCCCGGCGAGCTCGGCGAGGTCGCGGCCTGCCTGTTCCACCAAAGCCTTGCTGGTTTCGTCGCCGGTGTCGGCTGCTTCCACCACGAGGCGTGCTTGCTGCGCCCAGTACCGGCGACCCGTGTCCGGTGAGTGGAAAAGGGCGATCAGCTTACCGGGTTCGTCCACGCCGCACGAGTCCAACAACGCGCGGCTAAGCCGGTCCGGCTCCAGGCCTTGGTTCATCCGGCGCAGGCTGTGCCGGACGGCTTCCCGCCCCAGCCAGAAGCCGCTGCCTTCGTCACCCAGAAGGTATCCCCAGCCGCCTGCGCGGGCTTCCTCTCCGGCGTCGTTTTTTCCCCACGCCGCTGAGCCGGTCCCCGCAATGACCGCTACTCCCGTGCTGGCTCCGCCGGCTGCCAGCAGCAAACGTGAGTCGTGAACCACCGTGATGCGGGCGCCGGGGGCATGGGGCGCGATCAGCTCGGCGAGCGCCTGGGCGTCCTGGTCAGTATCGATCCCCCCTGCACCGGCGTACACCTCGTCAACGTGTCCGCCACCGACCTTCGCGAACAATTCAGCGAGGTTGGCCGCGGCCTGCTCCCGGCTGACATTTTGCACGTTGGAACTGCCGGCACTTTCGTCTACGACCGGCAAACCATTTTCAAAGCGCACGCCGCGTGTTTTCGTACCGCCGATGTCGAGCCCGATGACGGTTCCGGGCACGGCTTCCGTATCGGCGAGGGAATGCTGGGCAGAGTCAGGATTGTTCACCGTGACAGACTAGCTTGGAGCGTCCGGAGGAGAAACCGCACATGCCCGAATCCCTGTTTGGTACAGCGTTTATTGCAGCCCCCATGGCCGGGGGAACGTCCACGCCCGCGTTGGTGCAGGCAGTTCATGAGGGCGGCGGTCTGGGTTTCCTCGCCGCAGGCTACAAAAGCCCGGAGGCGATGGTTGCCGAGATCACGGCGACGCGGGCCCTCAACGCCCCCTTTGGCATGAACGTCTTTGTGCCTGATGCCCGCCAACTCGCGCCCAGCCAGGCTGAGCAGGCGCGGCTTCAGGCCTACCGGGCAGAGCTGGAACCCGATGCGGCGCGCTACGGGGTGGGCCTGCCGCCCCTCCGCCTTGACGACGACGATGCCTGGCAGGACAAGATCGATGTTTTGCTGGCCAATCCCGTGGAGTTCGTCAGTTTCGCTTTCGGCCTGCCTGGGAAGCCGGTGGTGGCCGCGCTCCGGAAGGCCGGAACCGCCGTCATTTGCAGCGTCACCAGTGTCCGGGAAGCCCTGGCCGCTGCCGAGGAGGGACCGGACGCCCTCGCCGTCCAGCACCGCTCAGCGGGCGCACACTCAGCGGCCTTCCTGCCGGGCGGTAAGGAATCAGCCGGAACCCCGGCAGCCCGGACGACGGCGGAACTGGTCACCCAAGTGCGTGCCGCCGTCGGGCTTCCGCTGATCGCGGCAGGTGCCATCATGGACGGCCCGGGGTTGCGTGATGTGCTGGACGCCGGCGCGTCAGCCGCGCAAATCGGGACTGCCCTGGTTCGGACCCACGAAAGCGGCGCCCGGCAGCTGCACAAGGATGCTTTGGGTGATCCCGCGTTTACTGAAACGGCCATGACCCGCGCCTTCACCGGACGTTTGGCCCGATCGCTGGTCAACGACTTCGTCCGCGACCATCAGGATGCTCCGGAAGGCTACCCGGCAATCCATCACCTCACGGCACCGGTGCGGGCAGCCTCGTCCGCAGCCGGTGATCCACAGCGCCTGAATCTGTGGGCGGGCACCGGCTGGCGGTTGGCCCGTGAAGGATCGGCGAAAGACGTCGTCAGGGAGTACCTGAGCGGGCTCTGACAAGTTCGGCCAGCAACTCTCCGCCCTCCGAGATGACGAGTTCGCGGAAGAGCCGAACGGCGTCGGGTTCGAAACTTCTCTCCCGCCAGGCGATACCAATTTGCCGGAACGCCAACTCGGACTCAATCGCCACTTCGACGAGCCCGAGTTCGGCCTTCGGAAGAAATTGGCCGGTACCTGAGCCGGGACCCGCAGGCGGAAGGATGCTGAACCCGAGGCCGGCCGAAACCAGGCCCCTGGCGGAGGTGGACTCCTGGACTTCGAAGGCAATCCTTGGGCGGAAGCCTGCTTCACGCAGGAGTGCTTCCCCCAAGGCCCGCAGCCCAACACCGGCTGGAAGTGTCACGTAGGGATCGTGCCGCAATTCTGAGAGATGCAGGCTGGACCGCCCTGCCAGCGGATGCCGGTAGTGCAGGACCACCCTGAGCGGCTCGCGGTAGAGCGGCAGGGAGTGGATGCCCCTGCCTTCGGGTGCGATCGGCGCAATCAAGGCAAAATCGCTGTCCCCGCTGGCCAATTGTTGCAGGCAGTCGTCGCGGGGACCCTGCCAGAGCTCGAACACCGCATGGGGGTGGCGGCCGCGAAATGCGCTGATGAGCAGGGGAAGAGTCGCCTCACCAAAAGTGTGTTGGAAGGACACTCCGATTCGTCCACGGACTACGTCCGACTCGTGCCTGACCCGGTCAAGGCCGGCTTGGAAGTCCTCCAGCGCGGCTTCTATGTAGGGCAGCAGGGTCCTGGCGGCGGAAGTAAGACGGATCCCCCTGCCCTCGCGCACCAGCAGGTCCATCCCCACAATGGCACTGGCCCGTGCCACCGCCCGGCTGACCGTTGACTGGGGAACACCAAGGATCTCCGCGGTTTCCGTCATATGTTCCGTGCGGCCAAGTTCAGCCAGAACGGGAAGGAGCGGAAGGAGTTGGATGAGTTGGTGGTGGTCCGGCTCCACGGTCGTCTCCCTTCAGCAGTGATCCCTGCCTGCAGATCTCCCACTATTCATGCTCTATTGCATCAATTCTAGACGACTCATGCATTGGAATGTGGTGTCCGGCGAGGCCTAATCTTGCCGGGTGAGTAAAGCAATCGCCTTGGGCAGCGCAGAAACATGGGACGGGCACGCCAAGGGGTCGCGCGGCTACAGCCGGGTGCTCGCCGCTTTGGCGCTTGCCGGCGTTGCCACCTTTGCACAGCTGTATTCCACCCAGGCTGTCCTGCCCCTCATGGCCAGCGACCTCAACATCACAGCAGCCGAAGCCGCCCTCAGTATCTCCCTCGCCACCGTGGGCCTTGCCATCACTGTCCTGCCATGGTCTTTCGTGGCCGACAGGATTGGGCGGGTCCGTGCCATGGCCATAGGCATCGCGGCCGCGACGCTCCTGGGGCTGTTGGTTCCGCTGGCCCCCACTGTGCCGCTGCTGCTGGGCCTCCGAACCTTGGAGGGCATGGCCTTGGGTGGAATTCCTGCCATAGCCATCGCCTACCTCAACGAGGAAGTCACGAAAATACACACCGCGTTGGCGGCTGGAACCTACGTTGCCGGCACCACCTTGGGAGGGCTGGCGGGACGCCTTGTGGCCGGACCCGTGGGCGAGCTCTGGGGCTGGCGGGCCGCGGCCCTGGCAGTGTCCCTGCTGGCCACTGTGTCCGCAGTCCTGTTCCTGGTCCTCGTTCCCAAGCAACGCCGCTTCAGCCCGGCCCCGGCACTGGGATTCCGCGGCGCCCTCCGGACCCTGAAGGGACACTCCAGCAACCCCAAGCTGGTGTCGTTGTACTTACAGGCTTTCCTCCTCATGGGCGGCTTCGTGGCCGTGTACAACTACCTGGGCTTTCGCTTGCATGCCGAACCCTTCGGACTTCCCGCCACGGTTGTCAGCCTCATCTTCCTTGCCTACTTGTCCGGAACCGTCAGCTCACGCTGGGCTGCGGGGCTGACCACGAGATTTGGCAGGCGCAACGTCCTGGTGGCCGGGATCGCCGTCATGTCGGCAGGCCTGGCGTTGACGTTGGTGGAGAACCTGGCAGCCACCCTGGCCGGGCTTGTCATCTTCACAGGCGGCTTCTTTGCAGCCCACAGCGTGGGATCTGGCTGGACCGGAGCAATCGCTACTACTGGCCGCGCGCAGGCAGCGTCCCTGTACAACCTGTCCTACTACCTGGGTTCGAGCCTTATTGGATGGGCCGGCGGTTTGGCCTTCCAGGCGTTTGGCTGGCCTGCGTTGGCTTTGAGCGTCATCGCCCTCTCATGCACGACGGCGGCCGTCACCTTGATAGTGCACCGGAGGCCCTAACACCCCGGCTGATATCAACGGTCCTGCCCCTACAATCAGAGGCATGACACAGGTCACGAAACCCCGCGAACTGTCGTCACCGGAGCGTTTGCAGGCGTTTACGGATGCCGTGGTGGCGATTGCTTTGACGTTGTTGATCCTTCCGCTGATGGATAGCGTGGGTGAGTTGGCGGACCACGATGGCACTACGGCCCAATGGTTGGCCGAGGAGCAGTACGCCTTACTGGGCTTCGTCCTGAGCTTTGTCCTCATTGCCGTGTTCTGGGTGCACCACCACCGACTGTTCCACAAAGTCCGGCGCATTGACTCCGGACTGTTGTGGTTGACGGTTGCTTGGATGTTCACGATCGTGCTGATGCCCGTCGCTACCTCGCTGTCCACCCAACTGCAATCCGACTGGGCCCAGCCCCTTGTCTACATCGGAACGCTTTTCGCTACCAGCCTTATGCTCCTTCTGGCGCGCGTCCACCTGCGGTCCCACCCGGATCTGCACGACATGGATGCCGCTGAAACGACGTCAGGGATCCGGGCAGGCGGCATAGTGTCCGGGCTATTCCTTGCGGCTCTTGTTGTGGCCTTAGCCGTTCCGACCGCCGGCAACTTCCCCCTGTTGCTGATGCTTCTCAGCGAGCCGCTCCAACTCCTGGCCAACCGGGGAGACCGGCGGGCCCGCCCCAAACGATAGTCACCTGAAGAATTCACCGATTAGGATGGATGAAAGGCAATTTCAGGAGGATCCGTGAGCAACCCCACGAAGAATGTTCGGTCAAGCACCGGCAGCGCAGAGCCGCTGGACGCGATCGACGAACGAATCCTCGCAGCGTTGGTGGACGACGCCCGTATCTCCAACAAGCAGTTGGCGGAGCTGGTCGGTATCGCCCCTTCCACGGCCCTGATGCGGACCAGGGCGCTCTCCGAACGGGGAATCATCGAAGGCTTTGAAGCCGTCTTGAGCCTGCCGGCCATCGGCCGTTCGGTACAGGCCCTCATCGCCGTTCGCCTTCGCGCCCACGACCGCGACCAAATCGACCGCTTTACTGCCCGCGTCCCTAAACTCCCGGCGGTCATCTCCACCTTCCACACCACCGGTTCCGTGGACTACCTGCTCCATATCGCCGTCGCCAACACTGACGACCTCCGAAACTGGCTCCTCGACAACCTCGCCACTGACCCCGTGGTGGGTCACACGGAAACCACCATGGTTTTCCAGCACATACCCGGCAACCGTGGACCGCTGCCCGAATAGGGCCGGGAATCAGGAACGCACTACGCGTCGAAACGAGACGGCCGCAAGGACCATCGCCGCCACGCCGCACAGAACCGTGAAACCCACGACGGCGGCCTGCAGACCGAGCGCCGAGACAGCCAGTCCCAGCCCGATCACCGGAACGGCGCTTCCCAAGTAAGTGATGACATAGACGGTGCTGATGACCTGCGCGTGGCGCGCAGCCTCAACCTTGCCGGCAACTTCATTGAAGACCTGCCGGAACGCAATGCCCTGTCCCACGCCTGCGGTGATGCTGGCTGCCACCAGCAGCCATGGGCTTGACCATGCGGCCGCTGCTCCGATGAGAACCACGGAGGAGCCCAGAACCACCAAGGCCAGGGGAACAACAAAGCGTCCGCGCGTACCCAGCAGCTGGCTCAGCGCGGAAGCACCCAAAGTGACCCCTGCAAGCAAGCCAATGAGGGGCCTCGAATCAGCCTGCACCACGCTGGCGAAGTAGCCCGGCGCCAAGGAAAGGCAGAAGCCGAAGACGGCGAAGCTGAGGAATCCCGTGGCCGCTGCCATCCAGAATGCTCCGCGGGCGTCACGCGAGATGGACGGCCTCCGCGGAGCGAGGACTTTCAGGGGCTTCGGTCCTCCCGCGGGTGCAATGGCTGGCCGCGCCTTCAAAAGCCACAAGGGAACCAGCGCTGCAAGCAACACTGCCGAGTGAACGTAGTAGGGAGTTCGCGTCGAGTCCGGCAGGAGTGATAAGAGGCCGCCGATTGCGGGACCGGCGGCCACGCCTCCGGCAGAGGACAGAAGGGTAAAGCGGGAGGCCCAGTCGGGCCGCTGGGGCAGCAATTCACGCAGGGCTGCGGCGCTGGCTCCTGTCGCAAGTCCAACTGCTGCTCCTTGGAAAGCCCGGCCCAAGGACAATGACACCAAGGTGTCCGCGTTGGCGAAAATCACTCCGCCCACCAAGCCAACCAAGACAGCCAGCACCAGCGCCGCACGGCGTCCGATGTGGTCCGACCAGTGGCCCGCCACCATGAGGACGCCTACCAAGGCAAGGACGTAGCTTGAGAAGGCCACCGTCACGTCAAGCGAGGACAGGCCAAGCCTGGCCTGGAGCAGGGGGTACAAGGGTGTGGCCAGGTTGGCGCCAACCAGGAGCGTAAAGATCACAACCCCCGTCAGGACCAGCCGGGCAGTGGTGGAGGCATCCCATCCCCAGCGTTCGGCGGTGGCCGGACGCATGCGGAGTTCGCTCAAGACAGTCATTTCCATGCCTTCGGGCTCGGTCGCCGGTTTCGGTTTTCCTTGTGGGAAGCGCAGTCCGGCTAAGTATTGATGGCAATAGAATGCAATAGTGCTGAGCTCAAAGAGCTGCAAAAGTGCAAGGATTGAGCAAAATACTCAAAGTAGTAAGCGACAAATGAGCTGGAGTGACCATTTGAACACCCTCGACCCAATGGACCTGAAGATCCTGCTGGAACTCATTAGGGAACCCCGCATCCAGATCGCTGAGTTGAGCGACGCCCTGGGCATAGCCCGCAATACCGCCCAGAGCCGCGTGAAGCGCCTTCTTCGGACCGGAGTGCTGCAGGCGGCCGGCCGTGAAGTGGACCTCGAAAAGGTGGGGTACGACGTCGTTGCCTTCGTCACGATTGAAGTCACCCACCGGGAACTCGACGGCGTCATTGGCGCCTTACGCCTGATCCCCCAAGTGCTGGAGGTCCACGAGATATCAGGGCGCGGCGATCTGTGGTGCCGGGTGGTGGCAACGGACACGCACAACCTGCAGTCGGCGTTACGCTCGGTCCTGCGCACCAAGGGTGTCATCCGGACAGAAACAGTTCTGGCCCTGCATACGCATATCCCGTACCGCACTGAGCCGCTCATCGAAAGGATGTCCGCAGCCCCAACACGCCCCAGGCAGGAGAGCCAGAGCACCGGCCCGCAGGCCCGAACGGACTAGGATTTCAGGCATGGATTGGCTCTCACACATCTCCCAGATCAACTGGTTCGCTGTACTTCTGGCTTTCGTTTCAAGCATGGTCATCGGCTTCGTCTGGTACATGCCGGCCGTCCTTGGACGCAGGTGGATGCAGGCGATCGGCAAGACCGAAGACGACCTCAAAAACATCGAAGGTGGCGCCGGCATCTGGGTTCCCATGATGGTGGCCGCGGCCCTGACCAGCATTCTCCTGGCTGTCCTTATCAGCGCGCTGGAGCTCAACACTTTCTGGGCCGGCGGTTTCTTCGCGCTGATCGCGGCCTTGGTATTCCGCGCCGGCGGCCATGTCATTCACAACGGCTTCGCCGGGCGCCCCGCCGCTGTGACAGTGATCGATTCCGGCCACGACCTCGTGGCCATGACCGTTGCGGGCGCCATCATCGGAGCCATGCAGTAGCGTTCACCCAGTGACCATCATCGATAACGCCGTATATGTAGACGGCGTCCGCACCGCCACCCCGCACAGCCTCGAGCAAACGTTCGAAACACTGGCCGAACATGGTGGCATGGCCTGGATCGGCCTGTATCGGCCCACGAAGGACGAGATGGCCGCCGTCGCCCAGGAATTCGACCTCCACGAGCTTGCCGTTGAGGACGCTGTTTCTGCACACCAGCGGCCCAAGCTCGAACGGTACGACCACAACCTGTTCACTGTTCTCCGCCCAGCCAGATACCTCGATGAAACCGAGACTGTGGAGTTCGGCGAGTTGCACGTCTTCACCGGACCAAATTTTGTGGTGACCATCCGGCACGCTGAAACCGGTGGAGTCGCCCGGGTCCGCCACCGGCTGGAGACGCGTCCGGATCTGCTCTGCCATGGACCTGAAGCCGTGCTCTACGCCCTCCTGGACCAGGTAGTGGACGACTATGCGCCAGTGGTGGCGGGCCTTGAGAACGACATCGACGAAATCGAAGACCAACTCTTCAGCGGCGACAGCACCGTGTCGCGTCGGATCTACGAGCTCGCCCGTGAAGTGATCCAGTTCCAGCGGGCCATCCAGCCGCTTCCGGACATGATGGCGCTGCTGGAAAAGGGCTTCGAAAAGTATGGCGTGGATATCGAGTTGCAGCGTTCCCTTCGCGACGTCGAGGATCACGTTCAGCGCGTCATCTCACGGGTGAACTCGTTCAGGGATCTGTTGCAGAACGCCCTCACATTGGATGGCACGCTGACCGCGAACCGGCAGAACGAGGCCAGTGCTGCGCAGAACGAACAGGTCAAGAAGATCTCCTCCTGGGCTGCCATCCTCTTTGCGCCGTCGTTTGTGGCAGGCGTGTACGGCATGAACTTCGACCATATGCCCGAGCTGCATTGGGACTTCGGCTATCCCTTGGCGGTGGGACTCATGGTCGGCGCCGCACTGCTGATGTATGCCATCTTCAAACGCAAAGGGTGGCTGTGACGCCTCTCTTGAGGCCTGCTCCGCGTACGGCGCGGGACATTGCCGGGACTTTGGTGGCCGGCATGGAGCACGACGCCGGGCGGTCGGGTTTCGAGCTTGAGCCCAGCCAGCGGAAAGCAGCTGAGCTCTTGGCGGCTTTCGCCGCCCAAGTGACCGGCCGGCGTCGTGCGCTCTCAAGGAGGACGCCGCGAAGCCTCTACCTCCACGGGCCGGTGGGCCGCGGAAAGACCTGGCTGATGGATAGCTTCTACGGACGGCTGGAGGCACGGAAGAGGCGTGTCCATTTCCACGACTTCTTCCGCAAGCTCCACTCCGGGACACACGGCTTCGAGCCCGGCAACGGAACGGCCATCCAGCAGTCGGTGGACTCCCTGCTGGATGACATCGATGTGCTCTTTTTCGATGAGTTCCACGTCCATGACGTCGGCGATGGCATGTTCATTGCCCGGTTGTTACGGGCCGCAGCCCAGCGCCGGATCCCCTTGGTGGTGACCTCGAACTACGCCCCGGACGACCTCCTGCCCAATCCCCTCTGGCATGACCACTTCGTACCCACCATTGAAGCCATCAAGGAGATGATGGACGTCGTGGAGATCAATGGTGCCTCGGATTTCCGCCGCTTTCCTACTCCCGGAACCGGTCCGGCCACAGGATTTGAGGCTTTTCGCGCCGGACGCATCATCTCCCCCGGCACACCAACGCAGTTGGGGCGCCTTGGCCTCTTCCGGCCCCAGCCCTCACAGAGCCGGATCGTGAGCCCCACCACGCAGCCATTGCTTGTCAAAAACTCAGACGCCGACTTGCTCTGGGTCGGTTTTGAGGAGCTTTGCGGCGGGCTGACGTCAACATCGGACTTCCTGGTTTTGGCCGATACCTATAGGACGTGGGTCATTGACGACGTTCCTTCGCCGGAAGATGGTGATTCGGCATCCGCACCGGCATGGCAGCGGTTCAGCAATGTGGTGGATGTGCTCCACGACCAGGACATCACGCTGTTTCTGGTCGGGGCGGGGCCTTTGAACTGGGATATCGATGTCCCGGGCAGTGTCCTGCCCGTTGATTTGGCGCGTATTGCCAGCCGTTTGTCCCTTCTGGGACGTTCAGACCCGGACGATGCTGTGTCAATGGAAGAGGGGGGGGGGGGCCGCGCCGGAGCGGGGCCGGGGGGGGCGAAAAAATGGGGGGGGGTGGGGGGTTTAAAAAAAACCCCCCCCCCCCCCGCCCGCGCCGGGGGGAGGCGGCCCCCACCCCCA